>CAVIBE010000001.1:0-3479 GCA_963640885.1 Oscillospiraceae bacterium
GAATATTATGTGCATCGAAATTCAGCTTGATGTCAGAAGCTTTTATTGATACGACAAGATTATCGTAACCCATTGTCTCAATTCGATTTATATTATTCAATGCGCTTTCAGCGAGAGCCTCTGCCGTCACACCGCCATACTTTTCGAGCAGCGGTTTTTCAAGCGAGCCGGAATTTACGCCTATGCGTATCGGTATACCGTATTTTTTTGCAGCCTCAACTACGGGATAAAGTCTGTCGTCACTTCCTATATTCCCAGGATTAATGCGAACTTTATCAGCTCCCGACTCAATCGCCGCCACAGCGAGCCTGTAATCAAAATGTATGTCAGCAACTATGGGAATGTGTATCCGCGACTTTATTTTTTCAAAAGCTGCCGCAGCCGCCATATCGGGAACGGCGGATCTTATAATCTCACAGCCGGCTTCTTCGAGCCTGAGTATTTGCTCAACTGTTGCATTTACATCCTGAGTTGCCGTATTTGTCATAGACTGAACAGATATGGGAGCACCTCCGCCAATCTGAACATTTCCACACATAACGCTTTTTTTATTACTCATTTTAACACCTATTTTAATATAAATTGATTTATGTCTTTGAAAGTTATCACTATCGTCAATGCGATTAAAAGCATAAATCCGACATAATGAATCCTGCCTTCAATGTTCGGGTCGAGCTCTTTGCGTGTTATAGCGCATAAAATCAGAAATAACAACCTGCCTCCGTCAAGTGCCGGAAGCGGCAAAAGATTTATAACCGCCAGGTTCACGCTTATCAGAGCTGTGATATAAAGCACATACAAAAAACCTTGCGCCGTCGCATCTCCCATTATACTTACTATTCCTATCGGTCCGACAACCTCTTTTACCGAAGCTTCGCCTGTGATAAGCATAGCGAGTGATTTATACATTAGCTTTATCAGCTCAACCGAGCCTTTAAACCCGTATTTTATTGAATAAATGAGATTCTTCTCGTATGCGGCATAAATTCCGACATACATTCCGCCATTTTCGTTTTTAAGAACCGGAATATTGCTCAGCTGCAAATCCTTTCCGTCTCTATTTATTTCAAAATTGATGGTTTCTCCTTCTTCTTTAGCAGAAATCGCGTCAGTTATCTCCTGCCAGCTGTTTACAGAGCTTCCATCTACAGCAATTATTTTGTCACCGGTCTGAATCCCGGCGAGGTCAGCCGGACTTCCGTCAACTATATCTCTTATCCCCGTGCTCGGAGAGCCAACTATCAGAGACATGATTATAAGAATAACGATTGCCATGAGATAATTCATTACTGCTCCGGCAACTACTACCAACATTCTGCGAGGTATGGACTGTTTTCCAAAGCTTCTCGAATCTTCCGATTCCAGATCATCGCCTTCCATAGCGACATAACCCCCAAACGGTAATGCCCTGAGAGAATACTGAGTTTCACCTTTTTGACGTTTGATGATTGCCGGCCCCATGCCTATAGAAAACTCGTTGACTTTTATGCCTACTTTTTTTGCAGTTATATAGTGACCAAATTCGTGGCCAATAACCAATACTTCAAACATTATAATAACTATTATTATGGTTTTAAGCATTTATTTCTTACCTTTCTTCTGATATCCCGGTCAAGCTCCAAAATATCATCAATACTATTTGTAGATACAGGTTGATATTCTTCCATTATTTTTATCAAATTATTCTGAATATCAATAAATCCTATTTTTTCAGCCAAAAACATCGCAACCAGCTCTTCGTTTGCTGCATTAAGCGCACAAGCGGCGCCTCCGCCAGCTTCCAAAGCTTCATATGCAAGTTTTAGACCTTTAAAAACCTCAAGATCGGGTTTTTCAAAAGTAAGGCTTCCGAGCGCTGCCAAATCAAGACTTTTCTCGTGAAGCTCAATTCGATTAGGATAGGAAAACGCATAAGCTATCGGAACTCTCATATCAGGAAGTCCGAGCTGCGCAATAACCGCTCTATCATTATATTCCACCATTGAATGAATTATGCTCTGTGGATGAACGACAACGTCAATCTGCGAAGCTGGCACATTAAAGAGATGATGCGCTTCAATCACTTCGAGACCTTTGTTTACCATCGTTGCCGAATCTATTGTTATCTTAGGACCCATGCTCCAGTTAGGGTGCTTCAACGCTTCGCTTAAAGTCACCTTTTCAAGCTGTTCGAGAGTATATCCTCTGAACGGCCCGCCGGAAGCAGTAAGAATAACCTTTTTAACCGGATTTTCTTTGTTGCCCTGAATTGACTGAAAAACAGCACTGTGTTCACTGTCAACCGGCAGTATTTGAACTCTCCTTTGGGCAGCGGTTTTCATCACAAGGTCTCCGCCAGAAACGAGCGTCTCCTTATTTGCCAAAGCTATATTTTTTCCGGCTTTTATCGCTTCATATGTAGGCACAAGTCCTTGCATACCGACAAGAGAGTTGAGAACCAAATCGTTTGAACTAAGCTTGGCACCGTCTATAAGCCCCTGCTCACCGTACGAAAATTCAATTCCCTGATATTTCGCACTTAGTGTTAGAGCATCTTTTTCGTCCTTTGTGATTACAGCCTCCGGCTCAAACTCTTCAATCTGCTTTTCAAGTAAACTTATTTTTTTTGCACATGAAAGCACAGTTACCGAATATTTGTCACGATTGTTTCGGATTATGTCCAGCGCCTGAGTGCCGATCGAACCTGTCGACCCTAAAATGGCAATTTTTTTGATATTATCCATTATTATTACCTTATTTCTGTTTAATTATTGTAAAAAAATCTGTATATACCAGCATATTACAGGAGCTGTAAAAAGAATGCTGTCTATTCTGTCCATTATGCCGCCGTGTCCCGGTATAAGATTTCCGTAATCTTTGACATCTGCGTGTCGCTTAAATATTGAAGCAGTCAGATCGCCAAGCTGACCTGCGATACTGCCGATTATTCCCATTATCAGGCAGTGATACCAAAGCCCGTCTGTAAAAATCAAACCAAAGGCTGCGGAAAAAATTGCGCAGAAAAATACGCCTCCGACAGATCCCTCTTTTGTTTTTTTAGGGCTGATTTTAGGACAGAGCTTTTTGTCGCCGAAAATATGATATTTTCCCAGAAAATATCCCGAAAAATATGCCGCTATGTCCGTTATAAAAGCGGTTATAAGTACCATCCAGACTAAAATTTCATATCCGTCCAAGTCTGTTATCCATGCCAAATGGAACATAAAGAAAATAATATATACTATCCCTGTTATTGTAAGCAGTGAGTCTTCCGTTATATGTTTGTCAATTTTAAACATATAGATAAGGCAGGCCGCTACGCTTAAAAACAGCCACAGTATGTAAAATTTAGAATCTAATCCCAGGAAATTCATTGCATATAGGACTACTGCCGAAGCGAATGCTATGGGAAAGCTCGCACAAATATCGTTTTTTTTGTGAATTTTGAAAAATTCATATACAGCTAATATGCTTATTATCAAGGCAAAGGCTTTCAGAAT
>CAVIBE010000002.1:0-4085 GCA_963640885.1 Oscillospiraceae bacterium
TGTTGTATCAGCTTCCCAGAATCCGTATCCGATATTAGCTCTTAATGTATGAAGTGGAACGTTTCCTTCATTATATTTTTCGCTTCTTGCAATTTCAGCTCCGCCAAGTCTTCCTGAAACAACAACCTTGATTCCTTTTGCGCCGGCTTTGATTGTTCTGCCGATAGCCTGCTTCATAGCTCTTCTGAAAGATACTCTTCTTTCGAGAGCCTGTGCGATGCTTTCTGCAACCAGCTGTGCGTCGAGCTCAGGTCTTCTTACTTCATTTATATTAATAGCAACTTCTTTGCCGGTTAATTTCTGAACGTCAGCTTTGATCTCGTCAATACCAGCGCCGCTTCTGCCGATAACCATGCCCGGTTTTGCAGTAAATACTGTAACTCTGATATTGTTGTCTGTAGATCTTTCGATCAATATTTTAGCAACGCCTGCTAAATATAACTTTTTCTTTAAGAATTTTCTGATTTTATCGTCTTCGACCAAATAATCTGCAAAATCCTTTTTGTTTGCATACCATTTGGAATCCCAATCTTTGATAACGCCGACACGCAGTCCGTGTGGACTTACCTTCTGACCCATTCAGCAAACCTCCTTTATTATGCTCTTTCTCTCAATGTAACACCGATATGACTGCTTCTCTTTAAAATCATTGCAGCTCCGCCCTTACAACCAGCTCTCCATCTCTTCATTGTCGGACCCTGGTTAGCATAAATCTCAGCTACATATAACTTGTTTATATCCATGTTGTGATTATTTTCTGCGTTTGCAGCAGCAGATTTAACAACTTTTAAAATTGCTTCTGCACTGCTTCCCGGTGTAAACTTTAAGATCGCCTGAGCCTCGCTTAAGCTTTTGCCTCTTACAAGGTCTGTTATTGGCTTTAATTTGCTAGGTGATACTCTAACATATTTTGCTACAGCCTTAGCTTCCATCGAGCTACCTCCTTAATTATTTCTTAACTTTAGATGCTTTTTCTTTATCCGCATGACCTCTGTAGGTTCTTGTAGGAGCGAATTCTCCAAGTCTGTGACCTACCATGTCTTCTGTAATGTATACAGGAACATGTTTTCTGCCATCATGAACAGCGATTGTATGACCAACCATCTGTGGGAAAATTGTTGACGGTCTTGACCATGTTTTAATCACTTTCTTTTCGTTAGCCGCATTCATTTCTTCAATAGCCTTTAAAAGCTTTTCATTTACAAAAGGGCCTTTTTTGAGTGATCTGCTCATTGATTAATTCCTCCCTTATTTTTCATTTCTTCTCTTTACGATATATTTATTTGAATGCTTGTTCTTCTTTCTTGTCTTATAGCCAAGAGCAGGTTTACCCCAAGGAGTAACAGGATTAGCTCTGCCGACCGGAGCTCTACCTTCACCACCGCCGTGTGGGTGATCGTTAGGATTCATTACAGAACCTCTTACTGTAGGTCTGATTCCCATATGTCTTTTTCTTCCTGCTTTACCGATGCTGATGTTTTCGTGGTCGAGATTTCCAACTTCACCGATAGTAGCTCTGCATTCGATTCTTACTTTTCTTACTTCGCCGGACGGAAGTCTTACCTGTGCGTAATTGTCTTCCTTAGCCATGAGCTGAGCTGAATTTCCTGCTGATCTTACCATCTGAGCGCCTTTACCGGGTTTTAACTCGATGTTGTGAATAACTGTACCTACCGGAATATTCTTCAGAGGAAGAGCGTTGCCCGGTTTGATATCAGCGGTTTCGCCTGACATGATAACGTCGCCAACAACTAATTTGTTAGGAGCAATTATATATCTCTTTTCGCCGTCAGCATAAACAACTAAAGCGATGTTTGCGCTTCTGTTAGGATCGTATTCGATAGTAGCAACTTTGCCCGGAATACCGTCCTTATTTCTTTTGAAATCTATGATTCTGTATTTAGCTCTTGTTCCGCCGCCTCTGTGTCTTACTGTGATTTTACCTCTTGAATTTCTTCCTGCGTGTTTTTTAAGAGTCACTGTAAGAGACTTTTCAGGAGTAGAGGTTGTGATTTCTTCAAATGTAGAAACTGTCATACCTCTCTGACCCGGAGTCATTGGCTTATATTTTTTGATTCCCATCTTTTAATATCCTCCTTGTCTTAGAGTCCCTGGAAGAATTCGATTTCTTTGCTGCCTTCAGTAAGCTTTACGATAGCTTTCTTTGAGCTTGCTGTCATACCGGCAGTTCTTCCCATTCTCTTAAATTTGCCTCTGCAATTCATAATGTTTACTTTTTCAACTTCTACGCCGAAGATTTCTTCCACAGCCTGTTTTACCTGTGTCTTGTTTGCAGCTTTAGCAACTTTGAAAGTATATTTTCTTTCCTGTACATCATCCATACTTCTTTCAGAAATAACAGGTTTTAATATTACGTCATAAGGTGTTTTTGTAGTTGACATTTATACGTACACCTCCTCAATTTTATTTACCGCATCCTTAGTGAGGATAAGGCTTGTGTGATTTAACATATCGTAAACGTTAAGTGCTGTAACGATAGTTGTCTGCACACCCGGAATGTTTGATGCTGATTTGATAACGTTCTTATCAACTTCCGGTAATACGATTAATGCTTTCTTTTCTGCATTAACTGCTGCCAGCATCTTAACCATTTCTTTTGTCTTTGGCTGTTCAAACTTGATTGCATCTAATACGATGATTTCGTTTTCAACAACCTTTGAAGTAAGAACTGATTTCATAGCAAGTCTTCTTACTTTTCTGTTGATTGAATATCTGTAGCTTCTTGGCTTTGGTGCAAATACGATTCCGCCGCCAACGTGGTTAGGAGCTCTTCTGCTTCCCTGACGTGCTCTACCTGTTCCTTTTTGTCTGTATGGCTTCTGTCCTCCGCCTTTAACTTCGCTTCTTGTCTTAGCGGACTGTGTGCCCTGTCTCTGATTTGCGAGATAGTTTTTTACAACTTCGTGAACAGCGTATTCATTTATTTCAATTCCGAAGATATCGTCTTTTAATTCGATTTCTCCTACAGCCTCACCGGCCATATTGAGCATTTTTACTGTTGCCATCTGTATTTCCTCCTTTCCGACTCAACTATTTCTGACCTTTTACAGCATATTTAACTTTTAAAAGGCCGCCTTTTGGACCAGGCACTGAACCTTTAACGAGAACAACGTTTCTGTCAGCGAGAACTTTTACGAGTTCGAGATTCTGAACTGTTGTTGTTTCTCTGCCCATTCTGCCCGGAGCCTTGTTTCCTTTGAATACTCTTGAAGGATAAGTACCGGCTGCCAAGCCGCCCGGCAATCTCTTATGCTTTGAACCGTGAGTCATAGGGCCTCTGTGGTGTCCATGTCTCTTAATGTTACCCTGAGTTCCTTTACCTTTTGAAACTCCTGTTACATCCAGCTTTGCGCCTTCTTCCATATCAGCAACAGTAAATTCCTGACCGAGCTCGTAAGCTGAAGTATCGTCTACTCTTACTTCTGCGAGATATCTCTTTGCAGGAACCTGTCCTTTTGCGAAGTGACCTTTAAGCGGATTTGTGAGCTTGTGCTCTTTGATTTCGCCAAATCCGAGCTGAATTGCGTTGTAGCCGTCGTTTTCAACAGTCTTGATCTGTGTAACAACCATAGGACCTGCTTCAACAACAGTTACAGGGATGGCTACTCCTTCTTCGGAAAAGATCTGAGTCATGCCAATTTTCTTTCCTAAAAATGTTTTCATGTTTACCTCCTGTTTCTTACAGCGGATTACCTGAGTAATCGTACTAAGGGTTTCTTACAGCGGATTGCTTTCGCAATCATACTAAGTTGAGAGGAATCATCTATCTCAATATTCTTAGTATTCTGTCTTTTTCGATTGACCTACAGTTTGATTTCTACGTTTACACCTGCAGGTAAATCAAGTTTCATCAGTGCGTCTACTGTCTTTGGACCCGGATTGAGAATGTCAACCAGTCTCTTGTGGGTTCTCTGTTCAAACTGTTCTCTTGAATCCTTATATTTGTGAACAGCTCTCAAGATAGTAACGACCTGTTTTTCTGTTGGAAGAGGAATAGGACCGGATACGTCAGCACCTGTCTTTTTCGCTGCTTCAACGATTCTTGCTGCAGACTGGTCTAAAGC
>CAVIBE010000002.1:4095-5207 GCA_963640885.1 Oscillospiraceae bacterium
GTCTAAAGCCTTGTGATCATAAGCTTTCAGTCTGATTCTGATTTTCTGTGTTGCCATGTGTTAGTTTCCTCCTTGTTTATTTTCGTACGTTGTCGCTATGCTCGTACGAGGCAGTTCTCGGTACACTTTGCCGGGTGTTTCCTTAATTTTGTCACACCTCAAGCGCAGGAGAACCCCTTCGCCTCCTTCATGAAGAGACAATTCTCCGCAGAAATTCTCTGATAGCTCAGTAACTTCCTGCTTCTACGCATTATAAGCAAGCTTTTTCATTATACATTCTATGTTCTCGAATTGCAAGCTTTTTTTACTAAAAAACGCAGTTTTTATTAAGTTTTTTTCGCGATATTTCAACGTTTTTAACAGGGGGTATTTCTCCACGCCTCCGTGTGTTTCTTTTGGGCAAAATCAGTCTAAAAAACAGGCGAGCTTCACTTTGCCCGCCTCATTATGTTTCTTTTTTCTCCCTGTTATTTCGGCTGAAAATCCTTCCCTACAGGATATTCCTGCTCATCGGAATAATGCCACCACTCATTTGGATTTGGAATAAATCCGTTTTTTTGCATAATTTCTTCAAGCATAGTGGAATTTTTTCTGGCTTGCCGCGAAACTCCGACATAGCTTCGCTTTGCCTGCTGCGAAAAATCATCAAAAGGAGTCGGCATCTCAACGTATTCGCCGCCAGCAGTCACTAAGGTTATGTCAACCGTGTTTCCTCTGCTGTGTGAGGAATAACCCTCATTCGGATTCGCAACAAACGTAGAATCAGGATATACTTCCCATAACCTGAACTGCGCCTCTACCGGTCTGAACGCATCCCAGATTTTTAACCTGAAACCTTTGTTTTTCAATTCTTCCTGCACTTTTGCAAGCTTGAGCACTGTCCCGTATCTCAAATATCCTTCCGAAAAATCGTAAATAACCTGCCCGGTAAAATTATCCTCTGTCGCGTATTTAAGCTCTACTTCTATATCTTCGATAAAATCCTTTACCCTCACAAAATCCTCGCTTCTAACCATATTCCGCACCCCCTTCATATCATAGTTCCACCGGCTCCTGCGCGCCGTTCCGTCTCTTATAAACATAGGCGGCAAAAAAATCGCCGCCTAAATCAA
>CAVIBE010000003.1:0-17703 GCA_963640885.1 Oscillospiraceae bacterium
TGGACATGTTTGTTCCCGTGTCGATGTCAACATCCACAACTGCATTATTGATAGTCACTATTATTCTTTTGCTTTCTTCATCTTTACTGTAGCATCCACCAATCAAGCCGCCGACTCCACCCTGATTTTCCGATGAATACTTGAATTTCACGTTTACATTTTCAATTTTACTTTCCAGATTTTTACTGCCCCAACTACTTACACCATGGCTTCCCCAGATTCCTCCGTTCCAAGACCGGGTTTCTCTTTCGTCATTGGGTAAATCTTGGATCTCAATATCCACATCACAATTTTTAACCGTCATTCCAAAGCGTACCCAACCAATAATTCCGCCACAATCACCTTCACTGTGAATTACAGTATTTGCAACTGTACATCCAGTGAAGCTGCTTAATGCTCCATAACCTGCGATACCCCCGCAGTTCGCGCCGTACATTTCAGAATCAAGAACCGTTACGTTTTCAATAGTAGCGCCTTCTACGTAGCCGCTGAGCGCACCCGCTATATTTCTCCCGGAGTTTTCATCTTCATACAGTTTGAAAGACTTCAACGTCAAATTTTTTACAGTACCATTATTTATATAAGAAAACAACCCTGTACCGTAGGCATCTATTCCGTTACCATCTTTGCTTTTAGCAGCATTAGAGATAATGCCGGAAATTGTATGTCCGTCTCCATCCAAAGTACCTGTAAATCTAGTGCTATTAAAACCTTCCTTGCCACCATTTATCCAGCCAACACCATCAAGCGGCAGCCAGCCCTCTCCGTCGTTATAGTAGGCTCCGCCCTCGGCAAAATCAGACGCCTCGAACTCAATGTCATTTGCCAGCTTAAAATAGCCGTTGATTACTTGCTTACCACCATCGGTGGTGATGTGCGTTCGAATTTTATTCAAATCTGCCTTTGTAGAAATCATATGCGGGTTAGATTCGGTGCAAGTAGTACATCCCTTCCATGAAGCATCCCCCGTCGTGTCGCCATCCACCGCCAGCGCAGCAGTCGGTACTAATGACAACATCATGGCTAACGTCAACAATATCGACAAAAGTTTTCGTTTCATTTTGGTTTCCTCCTAAAATTTTTTGTCTCTTTGCTTTGAGATACCACATTATGTAAATTATGTGGTGAGGGAGGTGGTGAGTATAAGAAGGATTTATAGATACCGTTATAATCTTGCGGTAAAAATTGAATACTATGCCTGCTTGTGGCCGTTAAAATTCGCCAAAATTTTGATGGTCTGGTTTTTTTTGCGACTTTTTTTGACATTTTATGACAATTTTCTTCAAAATGCTAATAAATTGTCACAATTTTTTCACAAGTGCTTGTTAAATCGTCTCACGAATGATACAATATCAAGTAATAAGCGCATGAGAGAATTTCTAATTACCACATAATTTACATTATGCGGTAATTTTATTTTTTCCATTTTAATAGAATAGCAATCCCAACTCTTCTATCTGTTTTTTATGCACTGCGCCGCTTTCCATTGTATATATCCTCGTTGTATTGACATTTGAATGTCCGAGGGTGTCGGCGAGCCTAACAATATCTCTTTTAAGGCTATAATATGTCCGCGCGAACAGGTGTCTGAGGTTATGCGGGAAAACTTTTTCTTTGCTTACGCCGGCGCTCTTACAGAGTTTTTTCATATCTGACCACACGTTGCTGCGGTCTATGGCTTTTCCTGATTTGGTCACGAATACGCTGCCTTCTGTAATTCGGTTTCTATGTATATATTTCTTCAGCATTTCACAAAGTTTCTTTGGCAAAAATACTGTCCTGATTTTTCCCTTACAATTTATTTCAGCTTTTCCGGATTTTACTGCTGATACTGTTATATATTTCAGCTCGGATATGCGTATACCTGTAGAACAAATTGTCTGCATCAAAAAATAAAGCCGCTCATTATTTTTATTTTTAGCTGCTCTTAAAAGTCTCTCGTATTCATTTTTTGTCAGTTCCCGGTCTTGTCTTGCAAATATCCGTTTTTGAATCTTAATTGCTTTAATCATGCATTTAAACCATTCGTTATAGTTAAAAAAATTATTAAGGGAGGATATAATTGAATGGATGCTCTTTGGGGCATAATTTTCGATAAGGATTTTCTTGTATTCAAGCACGATTGACTTTTCTACCGTTCGTCCTGAAAGCCAATTCATGAAAGCAAGCACATCGCGAATATACTTCTCGATTGTTGCCTGCGCTTTTTCTTCTTGCAATAAATATTCTCTATATTTTTCTATAAGTTCAATTGTTATTATTTTCATGTTATCTGCTCCTTTTACAGGTATATTATAAACCTTTGAGAGCAGTAATCTGAAGCATGAAAATGGGTTAAATTCGGAATTTCCGGCGAAGCCTCCGCATCATTTGTTACGCCTGCGTGCCGTTCCTAATAACACAGGCGGCGAATAATCGCCGCCCACATCCTTTTTTCATTTTTAATATACAACTACCGTCGTACCGTTTGGAACATTATCATATAACCACTGAATATCATCAGCCTGCATTCTTACGCAGCCGTGGCTCAGAGGATAACCTACACCATTGCTGTTTCCAGCCTTCAAAGTAGTCGTTCCCGGTTTATATAATCTCGAATGGAAAGCATAACCGCCGCCATAAAATCTAACTATCGGTTTTACGGTATAAGTAGATGTCGTCCAGTGAACCTGCTTGTAAGTAGTCTTGAAAACGCCCCTCGGAGTACAATCACTCGCGCCCGTGCTCACAAGCCCGCTTCTTACAAGCTTCCACTTGCCCTGGCTTCCCTGGAATACTGTAGTATGCTGAGTGCCTATGTTTACCCAAATCAGATACTGGCTCGAACTTGAATACCCTTTAGCATTTACAAAACATTCCTTATCATAATCGCTCAAATCGTTATCTATCGCCCACTGTGTCGTGTAATTTCCTTTATAGTAGGTCTGCACACGTTCCAAAATGCTCGGTTTCTGAATACCCACAGTCACAGTCTGAGCCGTAACGCTCTGATACGTTCCGTCCTCGGTATTATACTCAACCTTACAGCTTATAGTGCAAGAATCCTGAGTTGCCGCCGTATACTCTATATAATATGTAAGCGTCGGCTTAACTCCATCCGCAAGCGTCACAATCTCAGAATAAGCCTCAGCGCCATCTTTGTACCAGATTACCTTTACAGTCTTTCCGACAGCGACATTTGTAAATGCCACAGACGCCTGAAGATTATTGCCCGTAGCCACTTTTTCAGGAGCTGTTATCGCAGCAGTCATTCCTGTCAACCCGTTGTCAATTTTGTTAGTAACATTAGGATTTTCAATCTGAATATTTGATGTCGATGTATAAATAACCGTCGCTTCCGCTTTTCCTGCCCCGGTTAGCGTATTGTTCTTGCCCTTTATTATCAGGTTCTTAACATCCGAATCAATCTTAATATTGTTATTGCTGCCCAAAATCACCAGCTCGCCGATATCTGCCGACGAATCAACCGTAATTGTATTACCGCTGCCAGAAACACTCAAGGTTGAAATATCCTTGTCTAAGGTAACGTTTCTCTTGCTTCCTGTAATTTCTACAGCATTTCCGTCAGGGCTCAAGTGGATTGCTCCGCTGCCGTCGCCTATAACGGTTGTTGAAATCCCTTCGCAGTTCAAATCCACGGCTCCGGATCTCGCTGCTATAACAAGCTTGTTAATTTTCGACGCTTTCACGCTCATATTTGTAAGCGAATCACTTCTGACAACAATATTTTTAGCTGAAACATCCTCCAAATCAACGCTGCTTATTCCCGCATCAAGCCATATATTCTGAGACAGGCTCTGGTCTTTAACCTTGAAATTTTCTCCTGATACAACTGCGGACGTTGTCAGTTTCGTATAATTATCAGCCTCGTCAGTTTTTATGTAATCGCCTGCAACTCTGTACAACACGGTTATAAATTCGGCTCTTGTTATATCATTTTCGAGCATCAGGCTTGAGTTATATCCCTGAAGATATCCGTTATTGACAAGCGAAGCAAATATTACTTTGTCATTTAATGAGAGCAATTTGAAATCCGTATACGCATTAGCTTTTGTCATGTCTGGATTTCCGTTTGCAAGCTGGAATGCATCGGACAGCATTGCGCAAGCCTCTCTCCTCACCATCTGATTATTTAAACCTGCAACCTCGCTTGAATCGATTATTCCAAGCGATACAGCCTCAGCAGCTGCTTCCTTGTACCAACAGGTAGCATCCAAACCTGCCGAAGAAATATCGGACTGCTGTTTCGTATTCATTATTCTGGTTATAATTGTAACCATCTGCGCTCCGGTAATCTTGTCATCCGGACGCATTGTGCTATCTTCAAATCCTTTGATTATCCCATCGTTATATGCTTTGTTCAGAGCGTCTTTTGCCCAATGTGTGCCGACATCAATGAAATCCGAAAACGGCTTTTCTGGTATAGTGCTTTCCTGTATATTCTCCGCCTCTTTATCCGCTGTGTCAGCTCCGTCAGTGCTTTCTGTTTTGCTATCGCTGCCTGTTCCGGCTGCAGCATCTGTCTCTGTGGACTTATCGGTTTTCGTCGAGTTATTTTCTGTGCTTTCTTTTTGCGTATCGCCAGTTTCCCAAGAACCCGTTGTTACTGCCGCTTCCCCGTTTGAAGTCGCTTCACTCTGCTGTACGCTCGCCAAAGTAGCTTCCGACTTTTCTCCATTCTGTACAAGGCTGTTTTCCGCAAATGCCATTGTGCTTCCGCTCATAATTATAGCAGCGCTCGTGAACACTGCTATGGTTTTCAAAAACTTCTTATTCAACTTGTATTCCCCTTTTCATGCTCAGTGTTTGTGCTAACAATATCTAATAGATATACATAAATATTAATAAAAAACAAGCGGAAAGTCAATAATAACCCCCCGCTGTAAAATGATTTTGATATTAATTTTTATTACAATTTTTATTACATTTCTCTCTACCGCAGCAAATCCGGCAATGTATGTTCACCTTTTGGTATCTTGGCGATTTCATGATATTTTTTTTACCCGTAAATTTGCCTGCAATTTGCCAGTAATTTACCAGAATTTACCTGTAATTTACTTTGACAGAATGCTTGTAATTACCTTGACATGGCTCGCCCGTAATGCTAAAATTTAAGGGCGGTTTTGGTTATCGGGCGATACGAAAACAAGATTAGCAAACCTGCTGATGTGGCTCAATGGTAGAGCATCTCACTCGTAATGAGAAGGTTGCGGGTTCGATTCCCGCCATCAGCTCCAACAAAAACAATAGAGACGCGATTCGTTCACATCTCTATTGTTTTTTATTTTGTAATTTTCAGTTGTTTTTAACTGCACTTCACTCGCGTCGCTCACTTGCCCTTACTAAGATTTCCGGTATTAAGCGCCCTCATCGCATTCAGTACCGCAATTATCATGACACCGACATCCGCAAATATAGCAAGCCACATACCGATGATGCCCAGAGCGCCCAAAATCAGGAACGCCGCCTTTACCGCCAGAGCGAAAACTATATTCTGATAAACTATCCTCATCGTTTTTTTAGAAATCTTAATCGCAAACGGGATTTTTTCCGGATCATCATCCATAAGAACCACATCCGCAGCCTCAATCGCAGCATCAGAGCCCAAAGCGCCCATCGCAATCCCTATATCAGCCCGCATCAGGACAGGTGCATCATTTATGCCGTCACCGACAAACACAACCTGCTCGTTTTCCGTCTTGCTTTCAAGAATCTGCTCCACATGAGCAACCTTATCCTCAGGAAGAAGATCATAAAATACATCATCAACGCCAAGCTCAGCAGCCACCGCAAGAGCAGCATTTTTGCCATCGCCCGTGAGAATCGTCACATTTTTTACACCCTGCTCCTTCAGCTCAGCCACAGCCTTTACAGCACCAGGCTTTAAAGTATCAGCTACAAGTATATATCCCGCATAAACTCCGTCCTTGACAACATGAACAATCGTACCCGGCTTGCTGTTCTCGTCAACCTCAATACCAAGCCGCGTCATCAGCTTCCGGTTTCCTGCCGCAATGCGCATACCTTTATACGTCACCTCGACACCAAACCCGCCGATTTCAGTTTCATCAGAAACCAAAGCCTCCTCAAGATTTCCTTTATACGTCTCCTTAATGCAGCGGCTTATCGGATGATTTGAATAAATCTCCGCATATGCTCCAAGTTCGAGCAGCTCGTCAGCGCTTATTCCGACAGGAGAAATCTCAACAACCTCAAACTTGCCCTTAGTCATAGTTCCCGTTTTATCGCATACAACATACGTTGTTTTGACTAACTTTTCCAGATAATTCGAGCCCTTTATCAAAATTCCCTTTGCCGACGCTCCGCCGATTCCGCCGAAAAAGCTCAGCGGTATTGATATTACAAGCGCACAAGGACAGCTTATAACGAGAAAAGTCAAGGCTCTGGTTATCCAATCTGACCACAATGGTGCGGCAGAAAAAACGCCGATTCTTATTATCGGAGGAATTACCGCCAGGAGCAAAGCTGCTCCGCATACGGCCGGCGTATAATATCTTGCAAACCGCGTAATAAAGTTTTCTGAACGCGACTTTTTCATTGAAGAATTTTCGACAAGCTCCAGAATCTTTGAAACCGTGGATTCTCCAAATTCCTTTGTAGTCCTCACCTTGATAAGTCCCGTCATATTTATACAGCCGCTTATAACGCTGTCGCCCTTCGCCACATCCCGCGGCACGCTCTCGCCGGTCAGCGCACTCGTATTCACAACCGAGCTTCCTTCTATTATGTCGCCGTCAATCGGAATTTTTTCTCCCGGCTTCACGACTATTATGCTGCCTATTTCAACCTCATCCGGGTCGACCATCTGAATCTTGCCGTCAGCGCCTTGCAGGTTCGCATAATCCGGAGCTATATCCATAAGATCCGATATGTTTTTTCTGCTCTTATCAACAGCCCGGCTCTCAAACAGCTCGCCAACCTGATAAAAGAGCATTACTGCCGCGCCTTCAGAATAATCTCCAAGCAAGAACGCTCCGACAGAGGCGATTGCCATGAGAAAATTTTCATCGAAAACCTGCCCGTGAATAATTCCAAGAAATGCTTTGCGCAATATGTCATAACCGACTATGATATACGGAACGAGAAAGGTAATCATTCTCACTACGCCATGAGTCGGAATGAGCGCAGCCACGATCAGCAGCACCGCCGCAATTATTATTCTATACAACATCCTCTTCTGTTTTTTATTCATTACACTCACCTTAAACCTTGCAGCCGCCATTTAACGACCGTTTTGATTAGTCCATAAAAATTTCGCAATCAGGCTCTATTTTCTTGCAAGCCTTTGTCACGTCTTTCATAACCGCTTCGATTTCTGCGCCATCCTCAAACTCGACTTTCATTTTCTGAGTCAGAAAGCTTACTGATGCATCCTTAATGCCGGCAGTTTTTTTCGCCTGTTCTTCCATTTTTCCCGCACATACAGCACAATCTACTTCGATTTTATAGGTCTTTTTCATTTTAGTTTCCCCTTACATGATATTTTTTCTTTTTTGTTTTAATTCCGTTTCAACTTCTCTTTCACTCTTCGATATGTTCCATTCCCATAGCGAGAACCGCTCTCACGTGCTCATCATCCAGCGAATAAAACATTATCTTTCCTTCGCGTCTGAACTTTACCAGCTTATTGGCTTTGAGTATTCTCAGCTGGTGGCTTACGGATGATTGGCTCAGGTTTAATATCTGAGCGATATCGCCCACACAAAGCTCTGTTTCAAACAGCGCATATAATATTCTTATTCTTGTGGAATCGCCGAAAACCTTGAAAAGTTCTGCCAAATCGTACAAAACTTCGTCGTCGGGCTGATGCTCAAGAACATTTTTGACTACATCCTCGTGTGCAGCCAGAAATTCATTTTTCTCCATAGGCACTCCTTTATTTGCTTGTTTTATCTGTTCATATTTATATCTGTTCATATGTTGGTTTAATTATCGCCCTCATCCCCCTGTTTGTCAAGCGTTTTTTGCATAAAAAAACGGAGCAAAGTGAACTTTGCTCCGACGTGGCGCGCCAAGAGGGATTCGAACCCCCGACCTTCGCATTCGTAGTGCGCTACTCTATCCAGCTGAGCTATTGGCGCAGGTGCCTTACAAATTAAAATTATATATTGCTTCAAGCTTTTTGTAAAGCAATATTTGAGATTTTATTTTATCTGTGGGCTTTGTATATTTGAGCTTATACATTGTCTATATCAATCCCCATATCAGAAAACATATCTTCAACACTTTCAAATGCCGGCTGATTTTTAATCTCGCTTTCTGACTCTTTTAAAATTTTTGCGATTTTTGTGATTTTTTCTTTCGGATAAACAACGACCGGGCAAAGAAATATACCCCCATCCATTTCCATAATATCAAACTTATCGCCTTCCGAAATGCCAAGTTTTTTTATTATCTCTGCCGGTATTGTTATTTGGGAACGTCCCCTTATTTCTGCTAACATAAAAAACACCTCTTGTAGTATTTCTGATTTTCTGAATTTCTTATATTCACATCATATGCCTTTTATTTAAAAAAATCAAGCGTAATTGCCGGCGTAATTTGAAATTTTCTTTCTCTTCTTTATTGCGGCGATGAGGGAAATACAATGTTACGGCAACGTTTTGTATTGAAAAAAGGCGATTTTTCAAGTAAAATATGGTGGATGCGAGAATAAGAGAGAGCTAAGACAGCTTGTTTATTACAGCGATTGGAGGAAATTAGAATGGCATATTTTGAGCATAAGTTTTTGGTTTGCACGAGCAATGTAAACTCAGAGTTATATATCACAAATAAAACGCTTCTTGAATGGATGGAGGATATCGGTTCGCTGCATTCAGATACAGCAAATTGCGGCATGAAAACGATAGAAGAGACAAGATTTTCGTGGGTTATAATCCAGTGGAAAGTTAAGTTATACAGAAGATTCAGATACGGCGAAACCATCACCGCAAGAACCTGGATCTCAGGTCAAAAAAGGCTCTATACTTTCAGAGAATATGAATTTTTTGATGAAAATGGCGAGTTAGTGGCGGCCGCATCAAGCAAATGGGTCCTCACTCATCTCGATCAGGGAATGATAAGTGTGCCACAGGAGATTATTGACAGTTACGGTCTTGAGAACCGCAATGTGTTTGAGGAAGGCAATAATATGTCGCGTTTGAAAGATCCGATGGATTTTTCGATGCCGTATGAGTTCACTGTTCCATGCACGTTTATTGATATAAATGGTCATATGAACAATATCTTTTATCTGGATCTGGCATATCAGGCAATGCCGATTGAGGTTTTTATGGCAAATAATTTCAATGAATTTGAGATTATGTATCGAAAAGAATGTAAGCTGTATGACAAGCTCAAATGTTTTTATCATTTTGATGGGGTTGAGCATGTGATAACGGTACGCGACGAGTCGGAAAAGCATCAGCATGCGGTCATAAGGTTAAAGACAGAATAAAAAATCGGTATCAGGCATTGGGATTGCGCACAAATACGCATTTTTCAATAATTTCACGGTCGTGATGCGGCGAAGGATTCCATAGGAAACGGTTCGCATCGCAACCGTTGCGTGAACAATTCCAATAATCAATGTAAGTGAAATTTTTCACAGAAAGGATTTTTTTATGAAATACAGATTAGCTATCTTTGATATGGACGGAACAGTGCTCAATACCTTAGACGATCTCGCGTGCAGCCTTAATTACGCTTTGGAAAAATGCGGTCTTCCGCTCAGAAGCACCGAAGAAGTTAAAGGCTATCTTGGAAACGGCGCAAGGGTCACCGCTGAAAAAGGTGTTCCAGGCGGGACAGATGTCGAAACGATTGACAAAGTTTACGAATATTTCACGGAGCATTACAGAACTCACAATAAAATAAAAACTGCGCCCTATCCCGGAATACCGGAGCTTATCAAAAGGCTCAGGGACAGCAAGGTTCTTACGGCAGTAGTTTCCAACAAATCGGATTATGCGGTGCAGGAGCTTTGCATGGATTTTTTCCCGGGATTATTTGATGTGGCTGTTGGGTCGCGTGAGGGTATGCGCAGAAAGCCTGCGCCTGACTCTGTGAACAATATAATACAAGAGTTAAATATTCCGAAAAATGAGGTTATATATATTGGCGATTCGGATGTTGATTTTAAAACGGCGGTAAATGCGCAGATTGGGTGTATTTCTGTTACGTGGGGTTTCAGGTCGCCGGATTTTCTCAAATCCATCGGTGCCAATAATATTGTTTCCACGACCGACGAGGTTTATGAAGCGATTGTGAATCCAAAATAAATGCCGCAGGGTATGTGGGTTTCACGAAACGGCACACCTGTTCACGGAACGGTTTAGAACCGTTCCCAATGGCGAAATCGCCCCAAAATGCGCATCTATACAAAGCCCCCACAAACATCACCGTTCATGGGGGTTGAGTTTTCTTATAAGTTTAGTAAAATCGAAATTCAGACTAATTTCCCATCTGTTTTGCTACTTCTTCAGCAAAGTTTTCTTCTTTCTTTTCGATACCTTCGCCTACTTCGTATCTGAGCATTCCTACAACCTTGAGGTTCTTACCGAGAGCCTTAGCAGCAGCAGCAACATACTGTTCTACAGTCTGTTTGTCTGTTGTCTTTACGAACTGCTGGTCGAGGAGGCAAACTTCCTTTAATTCCTTCTTGATTCTTCCCTGAAGCATCTTTTCGATGATAGCTTCCGGCTTTCTCTTGCCCTCAGGAAGAGCTTCGTTTTCGTTAAGAGCCTGCTGGAGGAGAATCTTCTTTTCGTGTTCAAGATATTCAGCATCAACATCAGCCTCTGAAACGTATTTAGGATTCATTGCAGCAATCTGCATGGCAACGTCCTTACCAACAGCTACAACATCAGCATAAGCAGCATCTGTTTCGAGCTCTACGATAACGCCGATTTTTCCGCCGCCGTGGAGATAACCAACACTTACAACGCCATCTTTAGCAAATCTTACAAATCTTCTGATGTTCATGTTTTCGCCGATCTTAGCGATTTTATTCTGAAGCGCGTCAGCAACTGTGCCTTCGCCAGGATAAGCAGAAGCCATAAAAGCATCCATTGAATCAGCATTTGCGTCGAGAGCGAGCTTAGCTAATGTTGCTACGAAATCTTTAAATTCGTCATTCTTTGCAACGAAGTCTGTTTCTGAGTTAACTTCTACCATAGCAGCAGCTTTACCGTCGTCTGTGATAACGAAGTTTACGAGACCTTCTGATGCAATTCTGCCAGCTTTTTTAGCAGCCTTAGCAAGACCTTTTTCTCTTAAATATTCTATGGCTTTTTCCATATCGCCGTCAGTTTCTGTCAGCGCTTTTTTACAATCCATCATGCCTGCCTGAGTTCTTTCACGCAGTTCTTTTACCATTGCAGCTGTTACAGCCATGTTTCATTCCTCCTGTTGTATATCTATATTATTCTTCAGTTACTTCTTCTGTTTCTGCTGTTTCTTTTTCTTCAGCCGGAGCCATCTGTTCGCCCTGGTTAGCTTCGATAACAGCGTCAGCCATTCTTCCTGTGATGAGTTTTACGGCTCTGATAGCGTCATCGTTTGCAGGAATGATGTAGTCTACATCGTCAGGATCGCAATTTGTATCAACGATACCGATGATTGGAATTCCAAGGATTCTTGCTTCTCTTACAGCGATCTTTTCTTTTTTAGGGTCAACTACGAACATAGCAGCAGGAGTTCCCTTCATTTCTTTGATTCCGCCTAAGAATCTTTCGAGTTTTTCGAGCTCGTGTCTGAGCTTCATAACTTCTTTCTTTGTAAGCTTGTCAAAAGTTCCGTCTTCTTCCATAGTTTTGATTTCGTTTAATCTTCTGATTCTGCCGCTGATTGTCTTGTAGTTTGTGAGCATTCCGCCTAACCATCTCTGGTTAACATAGAACATTCCGCATCTCTTTGCTTCTTCTTCGATAGCGTCCTGTGCCTGTTTCTTTGTTCCTACGAAAAGGATAGGTTTGCCTGTCTTTGCAGCTTCCTGCATGAATGTGTAGGCTTCGTCGATTTTCTTTACTGTTTTCTGTAAATCGATGATATAGATTCCGTTTCTTTCTGTGAAGATGTATTCTGCCATTTTAGGATTCCATCTTCTTGTCTGGTGTCCAAAGTGTACACCTGCTTCGAGTAACTGTTTCATTGAAATAATTGCCATTGTTTTTCCTCCTTGGTTTTTCCTCCACTCTGTTCATCTTGCAGACTACCCGACGTTGTCTGAGCACCATCTGCAAATCCTAGAGTGTGTGTTTTTTGATTGGAATTGTCTGTGGCTCAGAAATTCCTCAAATATTTTATATCATTTTGGGGCAGAAATCAATAAAAAATTTGAAAATTTCGGCGCAAAACGGTGTGGCAAAACGGCGCAAAACGGTGCGCAGGCAATATAGGCCCTCGCAAACGTTGTCCGTACGTTTGCGAGGCCTGTATTGCGGAGCACCGCAACAAGGTCAACGTTCACGGAACGGTTTAGAACCGTTCCCTACGGCGGCTTCGCCGAAAATCCGGGTTGCGGAACGACACGCAGGCACGTTCCCTACAAAGTGCGGCGGCGGAGCATGAAATTTGCGCCCACAGGTTTGTCCATTTTTATACGTATAATCTGCTGCGCATGAGGAGCAGCCTCTATCGACGCTCCATCCTCATCCAGCATAACCTCAAGCACCTGCTCAAAAAAATCCGTTCCCGGTCCAAAAACCTCAATCTTATCACCGACAACCAGCTTGTTTCGCTGCTCAACAACAGCAAAACCGCTTTCCTCATCATAAGACCTCACGAGCCCCAAAAAAACATAATCCTTCACATAACTGCTCGAATCATAATTCTGGTCCTCATCATCAGGGCGGTCAAAATAAAACCCCGTAGTAAAATCCCTGTGACTGACCTTCGTAAGCTCCTCATGCCATTTCGGATCAAACACATAATTAAGCGGGTCCTCACAATAAGCATCAATCGCCTTTCGATATGCACCAACCGTTACAGCTACATAAAAAATACTCTTCATCCTGCCCTCAATTTTGAGAGAATCAATCCCCGCGCCCACAATCTCAGGAATATGCTCAATCATACACAAATCCTTAGAATTGAAGAAATAAGTCCCACGCTCATCCTCCTCAACCGGAATATATTCCCCCGGCCTTTTCTGCTCCACAAGCGCATAACTCCAGCGGCACGGATGAGAACAAGCCCCACGGTTTGCATCCCTGTGAGTCATAAAATTACTGAGCAGACACCTGCCCGAATACGAAATACACATCGCGCCGTGAATAAACGACTCAATCTCAAGAGAATCAGGAGTCTTATCCTTAATTTCACGAATTTCCCCAAACGACAGCTCACGCGCCGTCACTATACGCTTAACCCCCATCGAATGCCAAAAAGCCGCCGAAGCATAATTCGTAGTATTCGCCTGAGTGCTCAGATGAATCTCAGCATCCGGCATCACCTGTCTGATAATGTATATCACACCCGGGTCAGATACGATAAACGCATCAACAGGAATATGCTTTATCTTTTCGAGATAAGGCGCAAGCAGATTTATATCACGATTGTGAGCAAAAATATTTATAGTCATATAAACCTTTTTATTTTTTTCATGCGCAAACGCAGTTCCCTCCTCAATCTCAGCTACAGACAGATTTTCCGCGGCAGCCCTGAGGCTGAACAATTCGCCCCCGAAATATACAGCATCAGCGCCATATTCTATAGCAATTTTAAGTTTCTCAAGATCTCCCGCCGGCGCAAGGAGTTCAGGTTTTTTATTAATCATATTACATTTCCTCATCTAATATCTATTTTATTTGACGTTTCCGCCTTATTTTGTTATCATTTTACATTATGAAGACTACCATAAAAAAAAGAACCTATCAAGCGATTTATAGATTGCTCAACTACATAACCCCACTTTCGTGGGACTGCGGAAAGCTTTGCGGCGCAGCCTGCTGCACGAGCGAGGGTGAAGACATGGTCATATATCTGCTGCCCGGAGAAGAAAAAGTATTTACACAGAAGGAGGACTGGTTAATCTGGGACTACGATTACGCACAAGATTATGACTTTCCACAATCATGGCATGGCAAAGTATACTACGTAAACTGCACGACAGCGCCGGTATGCAACAGAGAAATGAGACCGCTTCAATGCAGGTTTTTCCCGCTTACACCGCATCTTTCAGAAGACGGCACACTGCATCTCATACTTTCGCCGCTCGAGCTGCCATATACCTGCCCGCTCATAGAAGAAAAAACGGAGCTTGAGCCCCGTTTCATTAAAGCAGTTTATACAGTTTGGAAACATCTTTTGCGAGATCCGCTTATATACGACCTCATAGAATACGATTCGTCCGATCGCGACGAAAGTCAATTAAATATCGTCATTTGATCACAGCCGAATTTTTCATACGGAATAAAGACAGCAACCGAAGATTCATACTCTTTGTCAGCCGAATCCGCATTGAATTTTATCGGCTGCGTCTGTATCTGGAGACCATAAGAGTCGATATAAAAGCTTATTCCTGCATAAATTTCGTCAATCGAGCTTCCGCCATAATTGCTGTCAGGAAAATCAGCCGCCAGCATTTCACTTATCTGCGTTTTTATAATCCCCTCATAATCGCATCCCGCTTTGAAAAGATCCGCAAGCTCCATAAGGTCGCCATTTTCATCATAAACATAAGCCGACTTTGTATCCCACCAGTAATTCGCTCTGTAACAGGAAACCGATTGGACTATGTTATAATAATTTCCGAGCTTTTTCCCGTTCACATTGTTGGCATATCCGTATTGAGTGTTCGGATATGCCGCCGCCTCAGACCTGAGCGCAGACGCCAACTCGTTGTCAAGACCCGCCAGTTCCTCACCTTTTAGCATAGCCGCTTCAGGAATCCCATCCGTGTAAACAAAACTCGTACTTAAACTTATATTTGAAGCCGGCTGAAGCTGTTCAGAGAGCTTTTCGTAAGACTTACCGCTGCTGTATGGAATCATATATCTGACCTCAGTGTCCGTGTATATTTTTGCATCAGTTTGCGCAAAAGCATCCAGATTCAGCTGCTGAGAAAATACATCATATCCGACAGCTATGTCAAATGCGTCATATTTTGTCATATAAATCTCAGGATTCGTATAATCCATCAAGAGAACAATTCCGGACTCATTTATGTAGAATTTCTGATCATCCGGCATACCCTTAAACATTGAAATCATCTTATAATCAACTGATTCATCGTGGATGTTTCCACCCTCATATACATTTCCGAGCACCTGAAGTCTCTCACCGACATAAGCGTTCAGGCTGCTGCAATCCTCATCCTTGAAAAGCTGTTTGAGCTGAATCGTATCGCCGGTTCTCAAATCGAAATTAAGCGCATAATTGTCAACATAAGAAATTCCGCTCTGTTTCACTTTTTTGATAATGTGAATAGACAATATATTATCAAAATTTCCGGTAACATTCATCGAAATTATCTCATAATCTTTGACATCATCCGGATTGATAAGCGCGCTTATACCGCGATATCCCGGAAGCTTCTGATTTACCAGCTTTTCATATTCAGCCTCTATCGACGCATTAATTTTGTCCTGAACAGAAGTATCAGCAAGCCCGGAAACTTGTATTTTCGTATACAGATACTGATTAGGCGCATTGTCCGAAAAGTTTTCCATTTCAACAAGCTCAGTAGTAATATTATTTTGCGTCAGATAAATCGGGTTTGAATCCTGATTTTCGGCGTCGCCCGCCGTCTGTACCTCAGAGCAGCCCGAAAAATACGCTACGAGCAGAATTGTGATTATAATCGAAACTGTTGCAGCAATTTTTCTTCTATAATTCAACATATCCCGCCTCCTTCAGCAATTTCTGACCGCTGTCACTGAGAAGCGCATCTACGACCTTTCTGGCCGCGCTGTCCTGCGGAGAATCCGTTCTTATAACAATACAATAATTAAATACATAAGGATATTCTCCCGATTTAACCGTTTCCGCAGAAGGAGCCGTGCCGTCAACAGAATATATGATGATATTTCCCGGAGTATAACCCGAAATGAAATATCCGTTTGCATATCTTATTCCTATATCAAGATTTCCTTCTATTATCTGAGCCGCAACAGCGTTTTCTATGCTGAGAGCGCCGCTATTTTCTCCGCCATCATTTTTACCTGCATCAGAATCCGTCTCAGGATTTGACAAATAGTTTTGCACATTAACTTCGCTAAGCTCACCTTCCGAATAAAAACAGTAATACTCATATGCTACCGGAAAAACCTCCACATTCATGCCCATCGCTTCAGCCTTAGCCTTGAGCTGCGATTCCTCGCCCTGAACAAAAATCATCTCCGCATTTCCGTAATTAAGGTTTTGCCACGCAATTTCTTCTCCATTGTGAACTATCTTAGACGTAACTTCGCTTCTTTGCGCTCCGGTAAGCGCCTGACACAAGGCCTCCGACATAGGCAGCGTAAGCGTTGCTCCATCACAAGCCGGATATTCATCAAGCGAGAATATCGCTTCCAAATCAGGAACATCAGCTTCTTGTACGTCTGCTGCCGCGTCCTGAGGCTTCGATGATGCATCGCATGCTGTAACCAAAGCCAGAATAGAAATTATGGCTAAAATCAACAATGATTTTTTCTTCATAAACTTTTTCTCCTAATTTTTTATGAGCCCATATTTATTATATGTTACATGAGCCATATTTTAATTTTGCCGTCAGTTTACGGCAATTCCCGTCTTAAGCGGCCAACAGCCGTTACAGGCGGTGAACTATTATGTGAGTTTCCTGGTTTATGTTTCCCTCTTTGTCGCAGTAAACTTTTAAAGTCATGTTGTCTTTTATAAGAATGTAGTAATAATAATCGCTCCAGCCTTCGCCTGACGGGTCCTTGTGAACCTCTCCCCATACAGCCGAATCCGGTTTAAATTCCTCAAACTCGATTATGCGTTTCATAGCTATGCTGACAGTACAGCAAATCGCATCCATTGTCGGCAGGTCGTCATCGCCCTTATCTCCCCTATAATCTACATACATAGTTTCCGGGAATCCTCTGTGATAATACGCGCCGCCGTTCCAGTCCTCATATCTTATCAGTTTTCCAAATATGGATTCTACATATTCCCTTGTCTGAGCTATAGGCGCAATATACCAGTTAGTTAAAATTGCCGCTCTGATCTGCTGCTCCTGAGTCAGATTTACCATAACCGGATTCCCTTCCTCGTCCACCTCTTCGCTTACCGGGTCCTGAGTCATTATTGCCGGTTGATATTCGTTTTCATCCGCAGTCGTTGAGCCTGACGAAGTCGAAGCCGTCTCTGTCGTTGCTGCTGTTGCAGTGCTTTCGCCATTATTGCCAGTGTCCTCACTCTGGTCAGATGCGCCCGTCTCTAATGTAGCAGTTGTCTGTTCGCTGCCGTTGTTTATCATCATAACGTTATGAATCGTCTTTACGCTTAAAAATATTATCGCTGCAATAAGCAAAACAAAAATAATGCAAAAGACAAAAAAGCGTTTTTTAATAACCACTTTTTTCTTTGCGGATCTGCGCCTTTTCCTATGACGGTTTCGGGTTTCTACGGGGCTGTTTTGGGAAGCCCGTTGAGATTGCAATTCATTTCTATCGTATTCTGACGCGGGTCTTCTATTGTCCAATCCCATTTCTCTTTCTCTTTGCGATTGTTCTCGTGATGCTGTTGGTCTTACAC
>CAVIBE010000004.1:0-2353 GCA_963640885.1 Oscillospiraceae bacterium
TTCGGTTTGGACGGCGTACTGTATTCCATGCCGGTGTCGGATATTCTGACCTTTATCATTGCACTATTTATTATCATAAAAACATATCGTGATCTCAATACAGAAGGAGTGCAAAAAGTATGAAAAACAGAGTCATTACCATCAGCCGTGAATTTGGCAGCGGTGGACGCACCATTGGCAAAAGGTTGCGGAAAAGCTAGGTATTCCGTGCTATGACGCAGAGATTATTCAGGAAATGGCAAAGGAAACAGGTTTTGCACCAACCGATATTGCCGCCGCACTGTTTCACGTGAAACATTTTCATCCTCATAAAAAACGGGCGACTTCGCGTCGCCCGAATAATTATTTAAAAGAAGTTAGAAGCTCAATGAGCCGCTCAAGCTCGTCTCTTGAATAAAAGGACAGCTGTATTGTGCCTTTGTTATTTTTTTCTTTTATTTTAACCTTAGCGCCTATACTTTCCTTGATATCTGATTCGATAGTATCAAACCGATGCGACCTGGCAGGAGTACCCGACTGTTCTTTCGGTTCAAGCATATTTTTTATAAGAAGCTCAGTTTGACGGACGCTGAGCTGGTCTGAGACTATTTTCTGAGCTGTTTGAAGCTGCTTGGCGCTGCTCTCCAACGCAAGAAGCGCTCTGCCGTGACCAGTGGAGATTTCTCCATTTATCAGCATTTCTTTTACAGGTTCCGGCAATTTTTGAAGTCTTACCGAATTTGCCACATAAGGCCTGCTCTTTCCAACGTTTTTAGAGATTTCTTCCTGAGTCATCCCGAAATTCTCAGCCATATAAAAATAAGCTGATGATTCATCAATAGGGTTGAGATTTTCGCGCTGAAGATTTTCTATCAGTGCGACCAAAAGGTTGTCCTTATCGGAGTAGGAGCGGATTATACAAGGAAGCTCCCTCAAACCTGCAATTCGAGACGCTCTCCAGCGACGCTCACCAGCTATTATTTCATAACCGTTCGTAATGCTTTTTACTATTATCGGCTGAATAATCCCGTGAAGCTTTATGGATTCCGCAAGCTCGTTAAGGCTTTCATCATCAAAAATTTTACGAGGCTGCTTTCTGTTAGGAGTTATTTTATTTATGTCTATATAAATAACTTTGTTTTCGCTGTTTTGGTCATCTTTGCTATTGAGCAAAGTATTTTCGATAATATCCTGAGTTTTATTGGTAAAAAGAACATCCAGACCTTTACCGAGAGCGCGTTTTTTATTTCCTGACATCATCTTTCCTCCATTTCTAAAAATTCTTCGGCGAGATCCATGTAGGCTTCTGTGCCACGTGAACGCGGGTCATAAAGAGGGACAGGAAGACCATAGCTCGGAGCTTCGGCAAGTCGGATGTTTCTGGGAATTATGGATGTATATACTTTATCCTTAAAAAATCTTTTCACCTCTTCGACTACCTGAATCGAAAGATTCGTCCTGCCATCATACATGGCGAGCACAATGCCCTGAATTTCAAGCTTTGTGTTAAGCGAACCCCTGACAAGATTTATTGTATTTATAAGGTCGTTTGCGCCCTCAAGCGCATAATACTCACATTGGATTGGAATTATAACAGAATCCGCAGCCGTGAGTGCATTAAGCGACAGAAGTCCCAATGTTGGAGGGCAGTCAATAAATATGTAATCATATGAATCTCTGACCGTTTCGAGCACTTTTTTAAGATAAAACTCTCTTTCTGGCATGTTTACAAGTTCGACCTCTGCGCCTGCGAGATCTGAATTTGAAGGAAGCACGTCCAGAGTAGGGATGTCGGTGGTATATATCGCACCGGCTGCCGAGGCGAGTTCTTCTTCGGCAAAAAGATTGTATAGAGAAACGCTGACCTCAGTCTTGTCCAGACCAAGACCGCTGGTAGCATTCCCCTGAGGGTCTATATCTACAATAAGTATATGTTTTTCTTTTATAGCAAGGCAGGCCGCCAGATTCACCGCAGTAGTGGTTTTTCCAACGCCGCCTTTCTGGTTAAAAACAGCAATTATTTTTCCCAAATTGATGCCTCCTTTCATTAACCTAAATGTAGAGAGATTACTCCCAACCTTTGCATACATCTATCCATTCAATATAATTGGAATATTTTTCGATTTCCGAAATAGTAAGCTCGATCGCACTGTTGCTGCTGCCGCAGGCGGGAAATATAGTTTCAAATCTTTTTATTGAAACGTCAAGATAAACCTTAACGCCGTCGTTCACGGCAAAGGGGCATACACCGCCAACTGCGTGTCCGGTGAGCTTTTCAGCATCTTCAAAAGCGAGCATTTTTGCTTTTGTGCCAAAGAATTTTTTGTATTTGCTGTTGTCTATTTTTGCATCACCGGCTGTCAATATAAGGATA
>CAVIBE010000004.1:2363-5773 GCA_963640885.1 Oscillospiraceae bacterium
GGATACCATCATCGTGTACCTGAAAAGAAAGGGTTTTCCCGATTCGTTTGCCTTCGCAATGAAGCGCTTGCGCAGCAAGATCAACCGTCGCGCTCGATACATCAAATTCTATAATGCGGTCTTCCATATCAAATTGTCTGAAATATTCTCGTACTCTTTCTATAGCCATTTCATTTTTCTCCTCGTAAATTCAATAATCAAGCTCGGGGGAGCTTCAATTAAAAGCAGGGATATGTTTCACGTGAAACACTTTGTGTGATTACAGAGGGCTTTTCCCCGGAGTTCCTGCTTTTCTGGGATATTGCTTAGGTGTATTCTTTACCTTTTTTATAAAAATCAACCTGTGGTCAAGCTCTATAAATTGCAAATCCCCGCTCATTTTCGGAAAATCTTTAATTTCTTCGATTTTCCCGCCAAGAATTTTAACCGCGTTTTCGCCGGCAAAAATGTCCTCGTTTGAAGTCTTGTACGCAACAAAGTAACCGCCCGGGTTTACAAGAGGCAGGCAATATTCGCTCAGTACCGAAAGTCGTGCGACCGCTCTTGAAACACACAAGTCAAAAGCTTCGCGGTAGTGGGGTGAATGACCCATTTCCTCCGCTCTCGAATGAACACATTTCACATTGTATATTCCGAGACTGTCGGCGGTTTTTTCTAAAAATTGTATGCGCTTATTAAGCGAATCCATCAGAACAAAATTCTTCTCAGGATATACTATGGCGAGCGGAAGCCCGGGAAATCCGGCGCCGGTTCCCACGTCCACTATATTTTTTGAATTTTTAAATGCGCTGCTTTCGCATATAGACAGCGAATCAATGAAATGCTTAATTATGAACTCGTCCGGAGTTGTAATAGCTGTAAGATTCATTGATTTGTTCGTTTCAAGAACAGCTTCCATATATTTGAACAGTTGATTTTCTGTTTTTTCGTCAGTTACGCCGCAGGTTTGCTTTATGCCTTCCGAAAGCAATTTTTCGTAATCATTCATTTGACGGACTAACCTTTCTTTAATTTTGTCAGCTTATTAATTTTGTTTTTTGCCCCGGCATCAGAACTCCGGTATCAGAACTGCTTTTGAGACGAAGCTCATCAGCAATTTTTCATCTTTTCAATTTTTCAAGATGAATCAACAGGACGTTAATATCTGCGGGAGAAACGCCGGAGATTCGAGACGCCTGACCGATGGACAGCGGCTTGATTTTGCCAAGCTTTTGTTTTGCTTCTATTCTTAACCCGTCCATGTTTTCGTAATCCAAGTCGGGACTGAGCTTGCGATCCTCAAGTTTTTTGAATCTTTCTACCTGTTGGAGCTGTTTCTCTATATAACCGGAATATTTGATTTGAACCTCTATCTGTTCAGCAATATGACCGGAAACAAGAGGCTTGTCCGTTCCGGGACAAAGCGGGCGAGCCGGGTCTATTTCCAAAAGACTTTCATAAGTAATCTGTGGTCGTTTTAAAAGCTCTTTAAGGCTGCATCTTTGTTTGAGCGGAGTGCTCCCGTTTTTCAGCAAAAATTCGTCAGCATCTTTAGGCCCGACTGTGGTCTCTGAAAGCCGCACAAGCTCGTTTTCAACAAAGGCTTTCTTTTCAAGAAATCTGGCATATCGCTCATCAGATACAAGCCCAACCTCGCGGCCTTTTTCTGTAAGCCTCAAATCGGCATTATCCTGTCTTAAAAGCAGACGGTATTCAGCTCTTGAAGTCATAATTCTGTAAGGCTCAGAGGTGCCTTTTGTAACCAGATCGTCTATCAGTACACCGATATACGCTTGTGAACGATCCAATATGAGAGGTTCTTTACCTTGAATTTTAAGTGCGGCATTTATGCCGGCGATTAGCCCTTGCGCAGCGGCTTCCTCGTAACCGGAGCTGCCGTTGAACTGCCCGGCGCAGAAAAGATTTTCAACTGCCCGGTGTTCGAGCGAAAGTTTCAAGGTTGTCGAATCTATACAATCATATTCTATAGCATAGGCCGGACGAACTATTTTTACATTTTCCAGACCGCCGATTGTTTTGTAAAATTCCTGCTGAACATCCTCAGGCAGACTTGTAGACATCCCTTGAACATATACTTCGTTTGTGCCAAGGCCTTCAGGCTCAAGGAAAGTCTGATGGCGTTCCTTATCCGCAAAACGGACGATTTTATCTTCGATTGAAGGGCAATATCTGGGACCGATGCCGACTATCTGCCCGCCGTACAGAGCAGAACGGTGAAGATTTCTCTTTATTATCTCATGAGTTTTTTCATTAGTATATGTGAGATAACACTGGATTTGTTCCTTTTCTATGGGGTCATTCATGAATGAAAACGGAACATTTTTCTCATCGCCATACTGAGGTGTTGTTTTGGAATAGTCGATTGTAAGACCGTCGACTCTTGCCGGTGTTCCTGTTTTGAATCGTCTGAGACCGATACCTTCGCGCTCCAAAGCGGACGAGAGGAATTTTGCCGAAGCAAGTCCGTTAGGGCCGCCCTCGACAGCGCTTTCTCCTATAAATATCTTTCCGCCGAGATAAGTACCCGTAGCCAATATAACGGCTTTCGCAGTATACTTTGCGCCTGTTTTTACTACGACGCCGGTTATTTTTCCGTTTTCTACAATTATGTCTGTTACTTCGCCCTGTTTGAGATCCAGATTTTCCTGAGCCTCCATTGTCTTTTTCATTTCGTTGTGATATTGCTGCTTGTCAGCCTGAGCTCTCAGCGAATGAACCGCAGGCCCTTTTGAGGTATTAAGCATCGTGCTCTGTATAAAAGCTTTATCTATGTTTAATCCCATTTCGCCGCCCAAAGCATCTATTTCTCTAACAAGATGACCTTTGCCGGTGCCTCCGATTGAAGGATTGCAGGGCATCATCGCAACTGATTCAAGAGTCATAGACAGTATGAGGGTTTTTAATCCCATTCTTGCCGGTGCTAGAGCGGCCTCACAGCCGGCATGTCCGGCGCCTACGACGATTACATCATATTCTCCCATCAAAAAAGTATTCATCTCAACCTTGCTCCGTTCTGTATTTTTCATAAACTTCATTATATAAAAAATGTATATGACCGTCAAGGTGCAGCGGATGTTTCACGTGAAACATATGACGGACATATGCCTGAGCTGCAATTTAATAAATTACATGCCATAAATTTTCACCTGCTTTTCTAAAAAATCGTAAAAGCGAATCCGCCGCCTTTACAGATACCGACTGAAAACGAAGTCTCATAAACGATAATTCCATATATTAATATGAAAAATAAATAAAAGTCGTAAAAGTGTTCGTTATAATAGAATAGTGACCTTTACTTATTGAATGTAATTTGATAAAATGTTACGCAATAGGATAAATTTTTAACAATGAATTAAGAATGTTGATATAAGAAAGGAAAAGAGAGATGTTGATGTATTCCAGTACAAGAG
>CAVIBE010000005.1:0-1758 GCA_963640885.1 Oscillospiraceae bacterium
TCCACAGCCTCATCAGCCTTGCCGCTGTCTTTTAAAACAATGACCGCTATTTCCTCCGCCATCCCCGAATCCGAATATGCAAAGAAATATTCTTCAACATCACTATATGGAAGCGACGAAAGATACTCAAACAAATCTTCCCCGTCTTCATCCTCACTGCTAATTTCCGACATCACAGGCAAATCCTGATCCGCCTCAAGCATAGCAGCTTTAAGCGACGCAAGGTCTATACTCTGATTATCGCCCGTCTTTGAGCCGCAGCCCGCAAAAGCCGCAATAATCATCACCAATACCACAATCGCACATAAAGTTCTTTTTATGCTCATATATAAAACCCCTTCATTTTACAACGCGTCCGCATCCGCGTCCATATCACCGCCACCGTTGAATACTTTATCCGCAGCATCCTGCAGCTTCTGATAATCTTCCTCGCTAATTCCCTGTCCTGAAGAATTATCACTGTCATTGTAATTAATCATATATATGCAAAGCAGATATTCTCCGTCGCCCATATCGCATCCATATGTATTAACGTATGTGTTTGGATATTGCTCGTTTACTCTGTCCGAAATTATGCTTGCCATATTGCTTGCCAACATGAAATCGTCCTTATCTTCAGCCGAATCGAACTTGTAGAACAGACTTCCTTTGCCATTATTTTCGTCAAGCGTATCTTTGACTTTCTCAGGCAAAGCATAAACATCATCTAAGTTTTCGCTGTTCACATATGCATAATTGTATTTTTTGCCGTCAGCTGCCGGGAAGAAATCCTGATTCCAGTTATGCGAGTGGCTACACATGATATCATTCATATTAAAGCTTTCATATCCGCCGTTTGAAGAAATATCCATATAAATATCAACATGATACCAATTTCCATCATCCAGCTTTACGAGATCCCATGAATGTCCCAAATCAGAACTATGTACTACCATACATTCAATATCAAGCATCTGCATAAACAATCTGAAAGTTGTCGCATATCCTACGCAAACACCGGTATGATTCTTTAAAACTCCATAAGGTGTTGCCGAATAATCCTGAGTAGTAGGCACTGCTATAAGCATCCCGCTGTCAAACGTACAATTATCTACCATCCACTCATATACAGCCTTTTCTTTTTCGTAATTGTCCATATCCTCTGTGATTATTTCATCAAGAACCTTAGACGCCATTTCCAAAGTTGACTTTCCTATGTTGTCAAGAGAGGAATCATCGCCTGACTTATACGCATCAGATATGTTTTCTGTTGACTGTATAGTATACTCTCCGGATATCACTACACCATTTTCCTTTGCAGGATCATCGCTATCACCAAACTCGTCCTCCTTGAGCACCTTGGCTGCCACAATTCCCGTAAACGCAAGATTTATGGCTAACATCGCCACCACGGCTATAATCACCGTACAAAGGAGCTTCTTCTCCTTAGAAGCCGGACACGCAGCTCCCTTAATCTCTAAATTTTCATTACCCTTGTTATTTCCCATCATAACATCCCCTTTCAACAAAAGTATTCCCTTTTTGTGTCGCCATAATTCTACAACATTTTTTCTGATATTTGTATCTCAAAATCCCACTCTTAAGAATATGTAAGAATTATGAATTTACTCGTCTTTTTCTGAATCTTTCGACCTTGCCGGGACAGTCACAAGCACAGAAAATTCTTCCTCCTCCAGGTCAACAGTTATACATCCGTGCATCTTTTCCATTATCCTCTCACAGGTTTTAAGCCCGATATTCGTACTTTCGTACTTTCTT
>CAVIBE010000005.1:1768-2906 GCA_963640885.1 Oscillospiraceae bacterium
TCAAACTCAGATTATGATTTTTCAAAAAAATGTCCAGACTGCCCTCGTTTCGATAAGTATAAATCTGTATCGGCTTCGACTTGTCCGCATACTTCTTCATATTATCAAACAAATTATCAAAAACGCGGTTCAAATGCTGCGCATCGGTCGTAATTATGCAATCCAGCCCCTGCTTATTCTTTTCAAACGTAAACCCGTGTGCTTTAAGATCGATTATTTTTTCGCCAAGCATCTGGTTCAAAATCTCTTCCGCATCATATTCCTGAAAATCCAGAAGAAGCTCATTGTCTCCTCTCGCATAAAAATATCTGAACAGATTGTCTGTCATAGCTTTCAGCCTCAGAGCCTTGTTGCGGATTATTTCAATATATTCCATCAGCTGTTCTTCAGATTCATGCTGGTTCTTAACTATCAGATCTGTATATCCGATAACGGCTGTCAGCGGCGTCCTTATATCATGAGAAACCGAGGTCAGCATCTCCTTGTTTTCTTCCAAAATCCGCTGATCATCTTCCATCCTTCTGACGATATATTTCCTCATGTTATCTATATTGGCTGCCAGTTCACCGATTTCGTCTCTGCCTGTGACATTTATCTCAGTATTCAGATCGCCCATTTCCATTTTTTTAGCGCAAGCCGAAAGCGCAACAATCCTCCTCGTTAACCGGTACGTATAAACGCAAACTATTACTATAATGCAAAGGCACGAAATCACTAATGCAACTATCCTGATAAGCGAAACCAGCCGATCCTCAGAATAGTCAAAAATAAACGCATGAAGCTCTTTATCGCCAAAATTTATTACAAACATATACTCACTATACAGTTCAGAATCTTCATTCCAGTTTCGGCTATACTCCTCATTCAGCAGATTCGGATACCAGCTGCATACAGACAAGACCATTTCTTTGTTGTAATATAAAGTCAGATACATATAATCTTCTTCCTCAACCCAGCTCTGTATAGTTTCCCAATCGTTGTAATCTACATTATTCTCATTGACAAATTTCTGGAAATCTGCTGCCTTTTCACCGCACCTCTCAGCAACCAGATCATCTTGCAGATAATAATTGTTTACAAAATACGTCCCCAGACCTGAAGTTATAAAGAACAGCAGCACGGAGGACACAATTGCAGC
>CAVIBE010000005.1:2916-4266 GCA_963640885.1 Oscillospiraceae bacterium
ACCTGATACCCCTTTCCCCATACGGTCTTGATAAAGACAGGCTCAGACGGATTGTCCTCAACTTTTCGTCTCAATCTGAGGATATGAACCATGACAGTATTTGCGTCCGTCGAAAAATATTTTTCCTTCCACACGCCTTCATAAATTTCTTTGATAGATACCGATCTTCCCCGCGATTCAACGAGATATTTCGCAATTTCGTATTCGATATCTGTCAAAAGTATCCTTTCGCCATTTTTTATAATAGCGCGATTTGACTGATCGAGGATATAATTTCGAGGTTCTTTGAAATCTCCGAAATCCCCTTTTCCTTTGTATACTCTATACCTTCTCAAAAGCGAATCGACTTTCATAAGCAGCTCCGTCTGAGAAAAAGGTTTGCCGAGAAAATCATCTCCGCCGCTGTTATACGCTTCAAGGCGATTTTCCTCCTGAGTTAGAGCAGTCAGAAAAAGCACGGGCACATTAGCCGTTTCTCTTATCTTAGCACACGCGTCATATCCCGATGTTCCGGGCATCATTACATCAAGTATAATCAAATCAATATCATTTTTTTCTTTCAAAAAATTAACCGCATCCTCGCCATTTTCAGATTCATATACAACATATCCCTTTGCTTCCAGCGGCACACGTATTATCGTTCTTATGTCCGACTCATCATCTACAATCAAAATCTGATATCTTTCATCCATAATTGTTTACCCCTCTCCTTTCCACGAAAGTAAACCTCGACATTTCCTGCATGCCGATTTTTACCATTATAGCAAAAAGCAACGAAAATTTTTCACATTATTTCAAAAATTCAGAATTTGTCATATTTAATATTTACACCGGATAATCCTCATTAACCAGAATAATCCCTGAGTTTTCCTTTGCAATACCAAGCATACGCTGCGTAAAACCGCTTTTACTGAATACTCCAAAGATAATCTCGTAGCCTGGAAAAGCCTTTCGGATTGTTGTCTTTCCGCTTTGCCTTTCGCCAATATAAATTTTCATTTTTTCTCCTTTCAGCAAACAAAAAGAACACCCTGAACTGCTTTTACACAATTCAGAGTGCTCTTAAAATTTGTTCGAATTTTAATAATCCAACTCAGTTACATTGTCCCAAATCTCGATTAGAGACTTTCCGTCCTCGTCTCTTGCGAAACGGTCGCCAAGCCCTTCCATATCCTCATAGTATGGCGCGGACGTCCCTAACGGAATACCATATATTGGATTGAAAATGTGCGGGCGTTTACACGGAACGCTTACGAACCGTTCTCTACGGCGAAACGTTGAAAAATGCAGATCATTATGTAAATTTTGCACGAAAAACGACCAGTTTTGCAAAAGGTATTTTCTTATGTA
>CAVIBE010000006.1:0-4593 GCA_963640885.1 Oscillospiraceae bacterium
CAATATGTCATTGCCCTCGCAATAGACGGCAAACAGCTAACCACTGGCGGCTTTAAAAAAGTTATCGCCGATTGCGCTGATAAGGACAAAAACGACCTCGTTTTTGTAATCGGCGGTTCGCTCGGACTTTCGGATGCCGTTCTTCAAAGAGCGGATTTTAAGATCTCTTTTTCGCCTATGACCTTCCCCCACCAGCTTATGAGGATTATGCTGATGGAACAGCTATACCGAATAGTATAAACAAATTTACTGTTCTATTTATGGTATGTCTCCCCGTTGATTATCTTATAGGCTCTGTATATCTGTTCCAAAGTTACAACGCTCATAAGCTCGTAAGACATATCCATTTTGCTTATCCCTACATTGCTGAAATTCCCGCCAAACGCCTTCTCAAACTCTTCCGCTATGATAAGTGATATCCTTGATATGCCGCCTGTCTCCATATCAGAAATTCTTTGAGCAAGCTCCTCGGATGACATTAAATTTCCTTTTGTACTTATATTATATATGCGCTCGTCGTTTCCCAGGTCTTTTAAAAGCTTATCGAGAGTTTTATATTCCCTGACAGAAATTTTGCAATACCTTGCCAGTCTTTTCAGATACTCTTGCCTCGCGCTTAAATAAAACTTTTCCTGACTGCCAGACAAAACATACAGCTTTATATTCATAACGCACTTCCTTTTCACACAGTATAAATTGTCCTAAGGCGTGAAAGCAATTTTGAGCAATAATCTGACCCCCAAAACGCTTAAAGTCTCATTTTTCAATGATTTTACAGTTGAACCCGCGACAATTTTGTATTAATATTATTGGTGTCGGATTAAAATATATCATCAGAAAAAATCATAATGCAACTAAATTCTACAACTTTTTTCTCAAATGATAATTTTTTAACAGAAAAACGCAAAACGCTATTGACATTGCCGGTTATTTTTGTATGATAAATAATAGGGTATTTCTGAGAGGATTCCTATGCCCTTTTTTGGAATGGTCTTCTCTTCAGATAAAAAAACAACTTGACTAAAAAAGGAGGAGTTCAAATGAATTTTAATCTTACCAAAGAACAAGAAACAGTTAGAAAAATGGTAAGAAAGTTTGCTACTAACGAAGTTGAGCCAATTGCTGCTGATTGTGACAAAGAACATAGATTCCCAGTTGAAACAGTAGAAAAAATGGCTAAGTACGGAATGATGGGTATCCCTTATCCTGTAGAATACGAAGGTGCAGGCGGAGACCACATCTCATATGCAATCACAGTAGAAGAATTATCAAGACAGTGCGCTTCAACAGGCGTTATCTGCTCAGCTCATACTTCACTGTGCACATGGCCTATCTTTGCTTGGGGTAATGAAGAACAGAAGAAAAAGTATGTTCCAGACTTAGCTTCAGGTAGAAAGATCGGTGCTTTCGGTTTAACAGAACCAAACGCTGGTACAGACGCAGGCGGACAGCAGACAGTTGCTGTTGACATGGGCGACCACTATGTTCTCAACGGCGCAAAAGTATTCATCACAAACGGTGGATATGCTGATACATTCGTTATCATCGCTATGACAGACAAATCAAAAGGAACACACGGCGGAATCTCTGCTTTCATCGTTGAAAAAGGTTTCGAAGGTTTCTCAATCGGTAAAACAGAAGATAAATTAGGTATCTGTGCATCATCAACAACAGAACTTATCATGCAGGATTGTATCGTTCCTAAGGAAAACCTCCTTGGTAAAGTTGGCGAAGGTTTCAAAGTTGCATTATCAACACTGGACGGCGGACGTATTGGTATCGCTTCACAGGCTCTCGGTATTGCACAGGGCGCATTCGATGTAACAGTTGATTACATGAAAGCAAGAAAACAGTTTGGTAAAACATTAAGCAAATTCCAGGCTCTCCAGTTTGAAATGGCTGCAATGAAGACTCAGATTGACGCTGCAAGACTTCTCATCTACAGAGCTGCTGATATGAAAGACAAGCACCTTGATTATTCAGAAGCAAGTGCTATGGCTAAATTATTTGCCGGCGAAACAGCAATGCACGTAACAACAAAGTGCGTACAGTTCCACGGCGGTTATGGTTATACAAAGGATTATCCGGTTGAAAGAATGATGAGAGACGCTAAGATTACTGAAATCTATGAAGGTACATCAGAAGTTCAGAAAATCGTTATCGCTGGTAAAATCTTCGGTAAGAAATAAGAGAGGGAGGAATATAACATGGCATATCATATTATCGTATGCGCAAAGCAGGTTCCTGATACAAACGAAATCAAGACAGATCCTGAAACAGGAACACTTATTAGAGACGGCGTACCAAGTATCTTAAATAACGACGATGCTAATGCTTTAGAAGAAGCTTTAAAAGTTAAGGATGCACATCCTGGCACAAAAATTACAGTAATCACAATGGGACCTCCACAGGCAGACGTTATGTTAAAAGAATGCCTCGCTATGGGTGCTGACAATGCTATTCTCTTATCAGACAGAGCACTTGGCGGTTCAGATACATGGGCTACATCAAATGCTATTTCAGCTGGTATCAAAAAAGCTACAGAAAAATATGGCGATTATGATATCATCTTCGCCGGAAGACAGGCTATCGACGGAGATACAGCTCAGGTTGGTCCACAGATCGCTGAAAAACTCGGACTTCCACAGGTTTCTTATGTAAAGAAATTCGAACTCGATGGAAACAAAATTACAGTTGAAAGAGCTCTTGAAGACGGTTATGAAGTTATCGAACTCCAGACACCATGCTTACTTACAGCTATCAAAGAACTGAATACACCGAGATATATGTTCATCAAAGGTATCTATGATGCTGAAAAAGCTGAAATCGACGTTTGGGGCGCAGATTACATCGGCGTTGACAAAGAAAAAGAAGTTGGTCTTAAACCATCTCCAACAAACGTATTCAAATCATTCACACCTAAGCCAAAGGGAGCAGGACAGAAGGTTGCCGGCGACACAGAAAAAGAAATTGCTAAGAACCTGCTTATTAGCTTAAAAGATAAGAACATTATTTAATAAGGAGGAAGAAACAGATATGGCTATAGATTTTAATGATGTTAAAAATGTTTGGGTATATGCTGAACAGAGACACGGCAAACTCATGAACGTAGCCCTCGAACTCATTGGCGAAGGTTATAGATTATCAAGAGAAATGCCTGAAGGCACAAAAGTTTGCGGAGTTCTCGTTGGTGACGAAGCTGACGTTAAGCCACTCGAAGCAGAATTATTTGCTTATGGTGCTGACGAAGTTTACACACTCGCAGATCCACTCCTCAAGCAGTACACAACAGACGGATATACAAAGGTTCTCACAGATGCTATCGAAGAAATCAAACCTGAAATCGTTCTCTTCGGTGCTACACATATCGGTAGAGACTTAGCTCCAAGAATCGCTGCTAGATTAAACACAGGTCTGACAGCTGACTGCACAAGACTCGACGTAGACATGAACCACTACATCGGATTCCTCGAAGCTAAGACAACATGCAAAACAGCTGACCTCGTTGAAGGTAAGCCTGTTTACGAAAAAGGTAAGGCTCTCTTAAAGCAGACTCGTCCTGCATTCGGCGGTAACCTCATGGCTACTATCATTACACCGAGAACAAGACCTACAATGTCAACAGTAAGACCTGGCGTAATGAAGAAGAGAGAAAAAGACGAATCACTCAAAGGTGAAGCTATCAACGTTAAAGTTAACCTCACAGCTGCAGATATCAAAGTTACAGTTAAAGAAGTTGTTAAGGCTGCTAAAGAATTAGTATCATTAACAGACGCTGACATCATCTGCTCAGGCGGTAGAGGACTTGGCGGACCAGAAGGTTTCAAACTTATCAAAGAATTTGCTGATAAGGTTGGAGGCGTAGTTGGTTCATCAAGAGCTGCTGTAGATGCTGGTTGGATCGATCATTCACATCAGGTTGGTCAGACTGGTACAACAGTTAAGCCTAAGATTTACTTTGCTTGCGGTATCTCAGGTGCTATTCAGCACTTAGCTGGTATGCAGACATCAGATTGCATCGTAGCTATCAATAAAGATCCGGATGCTCCTATCTTTGAAGTTGCTGACTATGGCATCGTAGGCGACCTTTATAAGGTTATCCCACAGATCATTGAACAGTGGGACAATGCTGAAGAACTTTTAGCAGCTGCACAGAAATAAAACCCTTTATTTAGTTAAGTGAAAGTTTTCAGGGACGTGAACTCGTCCCTGAACTTTTAGCTCAGCTGGTAGAGCACCTGACTCTTAATCAGGGTGTCCGGGGTTCGAGCCCCCGAAGGTGTACCAATTGATTATCCTGCAATTTTAATAAGTTGCAGGATTTTTTATTAAAAAAGATTCTGGTATAATAACAGGTGGATAGTTGCGGCTTTTAAGCTGATATTGACAATAATATTGCATCAACTTATACTTCAGTTATTCAAAATAAATAATATAAGATATACTCTATGGAGGATGATTCATGAATATAAGAGACGGAGAAATTTCTGAAAACCCAATAATCGAACCGATAAGAAATGAGCAGCTGCCGGAAGATCAGGAGAACGAGCTTACTCCCGAATACTGGTACAACAAGTATGCAAAGCCTGATAT
>CAVIBE010000007.1:0-10430 GCA_963640885.1 Oscillospiraceae bacterium
CCCAACATCCTTTGGTATCAAAGGATGTTGGAGCCTTATAAGAAACGAAAAATAAATTTATAATATGTAGACAGGAGTGTGGAGATATGAAACTTAGTAAACGGATTTTGATATTGGCGCTGTGCTTGTGCGCGGCCTTGAGCGGACTGTGCTTTAGTGCGAGCGCAGATACCTCCTCGCCCATCCAATTGAAGCGTTTAGGAGGCAGCGGCAGCGCCTACATTTATCACAGCTTTAGTGAAACGACAACCTTTACGGCAGGCAATACCTACGCATTTTTGGACGGCATTTACAACGCTGACGATGCGGTGTCAGCCCTCGGCGCTGGCGCAATTCTACAGGCACTGGTCTCGCAGCCGGACCATGGCGGCAGCTTTGACACTGATTACTACGTAAAACGGAAGTACGGAGATACTGCCACAGTCAAGACCTATGTGAAGGTAATCACGCCGGGCGCGGACTTTGACACCTGTCCTTTCGGCGGACTTTATCAAGTCCCGAATACATCAAATCCTACGGCATACCGCTATTTCTGTTGGAAAGGCGGCGCGTATAACTGCGGACCGTACTACGCCTATACCTATCAGAAGGAAAGCATTACCTATGACAAGGTGTCGGCGTCTCTAAAGTCAATCGAAGACCAGGGCTCGACCGATTCGTCGGATTACATCGTTTCAATTACATATAATGGAAATCAAAACAAGACATTAGACCCCGGCAGCTATACGGTCAAATTTGCCGCTCCAAACACGGTTACATTTGTGATTTCAGACAGCGAGGGTAACTCTGTTACGGCGAATTTTGAAAGTCCGCTGGCGATATACTATGACGGAAATGCAGAGGGTGTAAGCAACGTCCCTGATACACAGGCAGCGTGGAGCGGGGAGACAGCAGCATTATCCACGCAGACGCCGACCCGCAGCGGATATACATTCCAGAGATGGCAAGTCAGCAGCACGAGTACAGCCTATTCGTCTGGCGCGAGCGTTACTCCGGCGACCTCATTGAACCTTTTGGCGCAGTGGAAAGACAGCACGCCGCCGAGCGTCACCTATTCACCCACCCAGGTTATGACAGGCGATAGCGACGATGTTGTAAAAAAAGCGGTGCAGGCTGCCCTCACAATCACAGACAACGAGCCTGTTTCGGAATGCAGCACTACAATCACTCTGCCTGCAAATTGCACAAAAACATCGGGAAATAAAGATGTTACGGTGAAGGTAACGGACAAGGCGGGGAACACCACCACAAAGACCTGCTCGGTTTATGTTAACTCCTATGTGAGCTTCGGGACGCCAAGCTTCACGGAAAGCTCTAACAAACTTACCGCCACGCTGAATAACCCCGGCACGGACACGGTAACGGCAAGCGGCTTTGTCTGGGGCGTAATGAACTCGCCGACGCTTACTGTAAACAACGGCAGTGCGAAAACAAGCGGCGTGGTAAACAGCGCAGGCGGCACGATCTCAGTTACGGCAAGCAACCTGCAAAAGGGCGTAACTTATTACGCTAGAGCATATGTCACCGCCGGCGGCATCACCTATTACAGCGATGAAATTACCATAGGATTAGATTTACCTAAATATGGTACGTTTACGATAAAAAATACCAGCAACAACACCTTTACGGTGACAAGAACCGGCGGTAGCGAGGGAAAGCAGACCGTCTATTATCGCACCGTCAACGGCTCAGCGGTGGGCGGCACGCATTTTACCCATAAATACGGTACGCTAACCTTTAACGCCGGGGTAACCACGCAGACTATTACGATCACCGAAAATGGCGCGAACACGGCATACAGCGGCAAACCCGCCACCGCATACTCCAACGACAACCGCACCTATTCGGTGGAAATATACCGCGTAACCGGCGGGGGCAGCCTTGGCAGCACAACCAGCGCGACGAGGACTATGACGAATGACAATAACTATAAGGTGAGCAGAAGCGAATATACTACAGAAAATTTGCGAACCGTGAGCCTAAGCGACAGCAACAAGTGGGTTGGAGATCACTCCGGCAAAGGCGACTGGAAGATTTATTTCCAGAACGACAGAGGTAAAAACACCAATGAGTATAACTTCAACGTGAAGCGGTCGATCGACAACGCCTACCTGAAGGCAACCGCCACCGGATTTTTGTATCGGGCAAAGTTCAAATACAAGGAGGATGACGACGGATACCAGCTTGCATGGTTGGGTAGTCAAGTGCCGAGCACCTACGGGCCTGTTACGATAGGCAAGCAGCAAGCAATACCAATAAGCAGCGATTTCGGCACCGCTAAATTTACCGCCACATGGGAGACAAATAACAATAAAGACGCGACACTTTGTTTTCCAAGCATGAGCGGAAGTGAGATTAAAAAAGTGACTGCGACTGCAATAAATGGTGAAAAAGTGTATTGGAACGGAAATGCGTGTATATCATTCGCTGCAGCTGAAACCGCCCATCTCTGGTTCTCGGCAGCAGGAGCAAACAAGGACATATGGTATATGACGGAGTTTACGGACTACCTCATGGTGCAGGACACACAAGAACCCCAGCTCGTTGCTGTCGCACCTATGGCAGGCGGGACGTACAGAATCGGCGATAAATTTGTTGTATCGCTCATTTTTGATGAGATTGTCGACAGCGCCAACAGCACGCTGTCAAATGTCTCGGTGAACACCACATGGGGCACGGCGAAATATACCGGAGGGGCGGACACCAATGTTCTCTATTTCACGGGGACAATCGCGCAAAACGCGAGCAGCCCGCTGAAGGTAAACAGCATTTCGGGCACGGAGTATATCAAAGATATGTGCAAAACCACAACAACGAAGGCAACGGCAACCGGCTCGGGAACGACTACAGCAGCTCTTGACACCACCTCGCCGAGCTTTACCGTAACGGCTAATGGCATCACGAATGGCACGGGCAAGGCGACCATCAAGGTGACAGGGACACAGTCGGCCACAACAGGCATGAGCTACGCATGGTCGGATTCTGACGCCGTGCCGACGAGCGGCTGGGTGACGCTTTCGCCATCAGAGCTTACAACTGCGAGAGCCTCGTCGGGGCTGACGCTTTCCATCCGTAAAGAGCCGGGTAGCGGTAGCTCAAACGGCAAATGGTATCTCCATGTTAAGGGCGAGTACAGCACCACGGGGTATACGGTTTATAATACCGCAACGCTTGATTTTGGCACAGCATCAAGCCCTGCTGAGGGCAGCACCCAGCCGACACTGACCGTAACGGTTGATAACAGTAACTGGGCGAAGAGCAGGACGATATGCTATAGCTATACGCAATCCACTGGAGTGACGCTGCAATATCGCAAGTCGGATGCGACCTCGTGGACGAAACCAACAAGCAGCAAACAGGCTTCGTTTACCAAAAACGGCTATTATACCTTCCTGCTGACCGCGGGAGACGAAACCATCACCAAGACCGTTGAAGTCTCGAAAATCGACCAAGAAGCTCCGACGGCTTCTGTCGGAGAACCTACAAGCGCCTCCGTTGAATCGAAAAAAGAGGGCGTATATACCAAGCTCGTTTTGCCTGTCACCTATTCCGACACAGGCTCGGGCGTGAAAACAGTAGAGTACGCTTGGACAGACAGCACGGAAACGCCGAGCTCGTGGACTACGACAAATGCGGCAACACTCACTTATACGCCGACGGAAATAACGCCGACTATCAAATACCTGCACATGAAGGTCACGGATAATGTGGGGAACACCTACACGACCTGTTCATTGGCGTGTACGGTAATTTCTGAATCAGCGGTAGCAGGTCATACGCCGACCATTACCCTGGAAGGCGCGCCCACCGCATGGACGAACGACACAGCGACATTGACATGGACGCTTGCAAATTACAGCGGCAAGAATTACGAGGTCGTTCTTCCGGACGGAAAGACGAGCCGTGAGTCAAGCGGCGAGATCTGGGCAAGACAAAACGAAACATATGCCGTAACTGTCCGAGACCTCGATTACGGCGGAGAAAACACAGCAACTGTCGCGGTTGATAAGCTGGACTTCGCCGCGCCGATCGTAACTCTAAGTGGCATTGGAGAAGGCTGGTCGAAGAGCAGCAGTCAAACTCTGACAATCACAGCAAGCGATACACAAAGCGGCGTTGGCAAGAAGTACTATAAAATCGTTGACGACAAAGCTGATATTCCAACCGGTGGCTTGACGGAATTGACTGAAGATACAATTACTGTAAGTGGCGAAGGTGAGTATTACATTTATTATAAAGTCTGCGATAACTCAGGCGATGATAGCGACGATGTTGAACGAGAAGCCAACTATACAGAGGGCTTCCAGCTTGTTCAAATTGATAGAACCGCACCGACAATTACATTTGGCGATTATTCAGAGGACACCGGAATAACCGTAACGGTAAGTGACAGCACATCAAAGCTTGAATCGGTGAGCTATAAAATAGGAAGCGGTTCGGAAACTACGGTAGACTCAGTGGAGGGTAAAGCAGAGGTAAGCTTTAACATCGCAAGCATTTCTGCTGGGGATAACAACATAACTGTGAAGGCAGTGGATAATGCGGGGAATAATTATGAATACTCAAATGAAATTCATAAGCATAACTATGGAGATTTGATAGAACAGGTCGATGCGACCTGCATGAATACGGGTATGAAAGCGCATTATAAGTGCTCGGGTTGTGATGCGTATTTTGACACAGAAAAAAACGCAACAACAATAGGAAGTCTAACGATTGCGATTGATGAAAACGCCCACAGTTGGAGCGAGCCGCAATATACTTGGAATGATTATACAACCTGCACAGCTACAATGACCTGTGAACATAACTATGAGCATAAAATAACTGACTCTGCGACGATAACAAGTGAGGTAACAACTAAGCCTACATGCACTGTGACAGGAATCAGAACCTACACTGCAAACTTCACTGATGCAAGGTTCTCGCACCAGAGCAAAGAGGAAAGTATAGCTGCGACAGGACATACGGAAGTAATCGATGCCGCCGTCGGTGCGACTTGCGCCAATACCGGTCTTACTGAAGGCAAGCATTGTTCCGTATGTAATGGGGTGATAGTGGAACAGACTGTGATTGAAAAAACAGCGCATACTCCTGCTGAAGCGGTCAGAGAAAAGGAAGTCGACCCAACCTGCATGAAAGCCGGCAGTTATGACGAGGTGGTATATTGTTCCGTTTGTCATGAAGAGATCGAGAGGACGTCAAAAACCATCGCTGCGCTAGAGCACATCTGGGCGGACGAATTTACGATTGATAAGGAAGCAACTTGCACGGAAAATGGCAGCAAAAGCAAACACTGCACTCGCGATGGATGTGATGTGAAAACGGCAGTAAATGATATTTCGGCATTAGACCATGATTACAGCGTTTCTTTGAATAATGCAGTTGCAGCCACTTGCACAACAAACGGCAATGAGACAGATATGCAATGCTCCCGCTGCGGTGCAGTCGAAACAGGTGCTACAATTAATGCCTTAGGGCATATCATGAGCCTTCATGAGGCGGTTGCCGCTACTTGCAAGACCACTGGTAATGTGGAATACTGGTCTTGCTTAAGATGCAATAAAAATTTTGGCGACAATGCCGGAACTACGGAACTGACAAAAATTGAAATTGAAACTGAAATAAATGCCGGCAATCATACCGGAACGTTGAGTGGTTGGAAGAGTGATGCCAGCAAGCACTGGAAGGAATACAGCTGTTGCCACGCCAAAACCGAAGGAAATAGCCATGATTTCAGAGATTGGAGCGGTGGCAAGCAAGTCTGCTCTGATTGCGAGTATGAGAATACTTGTGCTCATCACTGGAACGAGGGTGAAGTGACTAAGGAGGCAACCTGCACAGAGAAAGGTACAAAGAAATTTACCTGCGATACATGCGGAGAAACTAAGACGGAAGACATCCTTGCTAAAGGTCATGCTTATGGCGCACCGACCTATACTTGGGACGATAGGAAATGTACGGCAGAGCGTGTGTGCGGCAACGATAGCAGCCACAAGGAGGCAGAGACTGTAGAGGCTAGTGTTGCAACGACTCAGACTGCGACTTGCACTCAGGTTGAGCTCTCCACCTACACAGCGACATTTACAAACACAGCGTTTGTTACACAAAAGCAAACCGGCGTTGAGACGGCGGAAAAACTTAACCACAACTGGGGAACCGACTGGCTCAGCGATGCCGGCGGTCACTGGCAAAAGTGTCGGAACTGCGATGCGACCTGCGTGAAGCTTGCTCATACATTCGGCGCTTGGAGCGGCAGTCAGAAAACTTGCTATACTTGCAACTATGTGGAAACCTGTACAGCACACGATTGGGATAACGAAACTATAACCACGAAACCGACCTGCACCGAAGCAGGCGTGAAGACCTTTACTTGCAAGCTGTGCGGAGGAACAAAAACAGAGCCGATAACTGCGCTCGGTCATAGTGAAATTTCTCATGAAGCTAAAAACGCAACCTGTACAGAAATCGGCTGGAATGAATATGTGACATGCTCGCGCTGCGAATACACGACTTACGTGGAAATTGGCGCGCTCGGTCACCACGGCGGTACAGCAACGTGTCTTGCAAGAGCAGTGTGCTCGACCTGCCATCAGGAATATGGCGAGCTTGGCGCACACACATGGCAGAGCGCGAACTGTACAACACCTAAAACTTGCTCTCTTTGTCACATAACAGATGCAGAAGAACTCGGTCATAACTGGTCAGAAGACTTTGCAATTGATACAGAGCCGACCTGCACAACTAAGGGCAGCAAGAGCAGACATTGTTTGCGCTGCGATGCGGTTACTAATGAGACTGAGATTGACGCTTTAGGTCATGACTGGGGACGTTATACCGTTACAACAGAGGCAACGACAGAAACCGAGGGTTGGGAGACCCGAACCTGTCAGCGCTCCGGATGTACGGCGGAACAGACCCGAAAAATAGACAAATTGCCTGTCAAGACTTACAATATAAACGGCACAGTCGTGGATGGTAATAATGACGTGATGAGCGGCGTGAACGTAGCTCTCGTTCTGGGCGATCGTCAGATTAAGGCGACAACGACTGATACAAACGGTGCATACGGTTTCAGCAATATCGAACCCGGCGTGTATAATCTCGTCGCTACTAAATATGACGTGACAAAGACAGTCAAAGTAGAGATTACGAGCAGTAATGTTACTGTGGAAGAAATCAAAATGCCTGAGGGCAAAACCAGCTCAATCGTGGAAGTAAAAAATAGCGATGGTCAGGAAAGCATCGAAGCGGTAGTCGGAAATCTGGACACGATTTTTACTGACGAGAAGGCGAAAGAAGTTTACACAGAATATGATAAAACCGCGGCAACAACCGGCGGCGGCAGCGTAGAAATCAAGCTGACCGTGACTAAGCAGGACGAGGAAAGCACTGATCAACAGATAACTCAAAAGCTCATAGCTGACGATTCACGCAACAATGTGGGTATGCGCCTTGAACTTGCCGTTAAAAAGACGGTAACACCGAATGGCGGTGATGCCGAGGTTACTCCAATCACTGACACAGGCGTGCTTCTGGAAACAGTTATCAAGCTTCCGATTAAGCTTCAGGGTAAGCGTAGTTATACCGTTTATCGACTGCACAGGGGCGAGGTTCAAGCCTTGACGATGGCTGAAAATGCTGACGGCGAATATATAGAAATCAGCTCGGATAAAAAGACCCTGACAATTCATGCGAAGTATTATTCTGAGTATGTAATCGCTTATCAGGAAAAGAGCAGCAGCTCGGGCGGCAGCGGTCATACGGCGGCTTATGAGGTTATAACGCCTGTTCAGCCTGATGAGGGCGAAATTTTGGTAAGCCCTACGACTGCAAAATCTGGCGAAACGGTAACTATTACTCTCAAACCGGAAGAGGGATATGAGGCTGACAGCGTGACTGTGCTTGACAAAGACGGCAAGGCTGTTGAAATTAGCGGCAAGGGCGACGGCACTTATACGTTTAAAATGCCGAGTGGTCAGGTGACTATAAGCGCGACGTTTAAAAAGGTTGAGGATAAGGGAACAGGTTACGTTGATTGTCCTAAGGATGAAACTTGTCCGATTGATAAATTTGTCGATGCACAAAATGCGGCATGGTATCACGATGGTGTGCATTATTGCCTTGAAAATGCGTTAATGAAGGGACTGTCGAGCACGGAATTTATGCCGAACGGCAATGTGACGCGTGCTCAGGTTGTGACGATTCTCTGGAGAACCGAGAGCAGCCCTGTAGTAAATTATGCGATGAATTTTGCGGATGTTTCTGTGGATCAATGGTATGCGGAGGCGATTCGCTGGGCTGCGAGCGAGGGCGTTGTCACGGGTTACAGTGATACGCAGTTTGGCCCCAATGACAGTATTACGCGTGAACAGATGGCGGCAATTATGTATCGTTATGCGAAGTATAAGGGTATGGATGTAACGGGCGATGTTGCCGATATAGCTAAGTTTAGCGATAGCGCAAGTGTCTCGGAATATGCGCTTTATGCGATTAAGTGGGCGGTCGGTTCTCATATTATAAACGGAACGACAGAAACCGCGTTAAGCCCGCAAGGCACGGCAACGCGTGCGCAGGCAGCGAGCATCATGCAGAGATTTTTAACAGAAGATAAATAAAAAATATACAACAAAAAAGGAGGTCTTGACCTCCTTTTTGCGTTATTTTGCAGGTAACGGTGTCGTTCCTCCGCCGCATACGAGCGTGAGGCTGCGGCACATACGAACCGTTTTGCAAGCCTTATCAATCCTTGAACACGGAATATGCTTTTGAAAATTTTTCGGCTTTTGCGTCGTCGCCCAGACATTTATACGCTTTTGAAAGGGCTTTATAGACCTTGGCGTCTGCGGGATTTTCCGCGAGAAGCCCTGATAAGAGCTGTACGGCGAGCTCATAATTTGAATCGTCAAATGCCTGTTTGATTTTGTCTTTTGCGGCGAGCCGGTTCGCGGCGTTTACATCGGGAACGTTGATATTAAATTGGCTCAAAACATTCTTCAGCCTATCCGCGGTGAAAGGTTTTTGCAGGTAGGTTATTGCTCCGAGCTGAACGCAGTCTACCGCATTTTTTACCGTAGGATATGCGGTTATGATTATAACCGGTGTATTTATGTTTTCAGATCTGATTTTGCGCAGAACCTCGGTTCCGCTCATTTCGGGCAGCTTTATGTCAAGAAAGATGAGGTCGTAGGAGCCGGAGCGTATTTTTTCAAGTCCTTCTGTTCCGGTTGAAGCTGTTTCTACAGCAAAGCCTTCCATTTGCATTGTTTTTTCCAACAACATTCTTATATTTTTTGTATCATCAACAACTAATACTTTTTTCATCTTATCCTCCTTATCAATATTTATATTCCAACGGCGAAACGTTTAAAAATGCGTTTGGCGCGCAGCGGCACGCAGGCACGTTTCCTGCTTCGCTGGGAATCCGGGTTGCGAAACGGCACAGACCCTTCCGCTTAAACCAGCGATATCTGTTTCAACAAAGGTATGGTAAAAGTGAAAATCGAGCCCTTAGGCACATTAGCCGTGAACCTGATATCGCCCCCGTGAGCGGTGATAATTTCCTTGGCAATCGCAAGCCCGAGCCCGGTCCCGCCAAGCTCACGATCCCCCTCGTTTATCTGAAAATACTTTTCAAATATTTTTTCTGAATACTGAGGCGGAATACCTATTCCCTCATCCGACACAGATACAGAAATATAATCGCCAATCTGCTTTACACTGATAGTTACAGTGTCATTATCATTGTCATCCGAATACTTAAACGCATTTGAAAGCAGATTGTTAAGAACCCATAATATCTTATCCTGATCGACATTTACCAACGGAATATTGTCCGGACAGTCAAGGCAGAGCTCTATGTTCATTGTTTTCGCTCTGTGAACGAACTGATTCATGGATTGCTCGATGATATCCTTTATATTTACGTGGTTAAAAATATATACCACATCAGCCGTTTCAATCTTAGAGAGCTGAAGCAGATTGTTGACAAGATTTGTTAGAATAAAGCTGTCCTCCTTGATCGTGGATACCAACTCGTTTTGATCCTCGTTCAGCTGCCCTACCGCAGGATTCAAAAGCAAATCCGAACCCATTACAATTGAAGTAAGCGGAGTTTTGAATTCGTGCGATATAGTGGAAAAGAAAGCACTCTTGTCCTTTTCAAATTTCTTTTGTTGATTAATCAGCGTATATAGCGGCGTAAGCTGTTTTCTCAATATAAGTCTGGCGAGTATAAAAGTAGCAAGACACAGTATAAAGAAGAAAATAACGAATATAGCCACATACTTATCCAGGTTTTTTCTGAGCTCGATTTCAGCAGCACGCGTAGCGGCATGTAAATACTCTTTATAAGCTTGCACAGAATTGAAAACAGAGGATAATTGCGGGTTCAGCGTCAATCTGTAGTACAGATAACTGTTTTTTTTTTT
>CAVIBE010000008.1:0-5530 GCA_963640885.1 Oscillospiraceae bacterium
CGGATGTATTGTCAATACTCCGATTCAGGTTACAAGCAGTCCGCAGAGGGTTGCCGTAACGGTTAGCAAGCTAAACTATACCTGTGACATTATAGGAAAGACAGAAAAACTGAATATAAATTGCCTGTCGGCGGATACGCCGTTTGAGGTATTTAAAAATTTCGGATACCAAAGTGGACGAGATTTTGATAAGCTCGCCGGTTATGATATAAAGCGAAGTGCAAACGGACTTTGTATTTTGTCGGAGTACGCTAATGCGTACATGTCGTTGGAGGTTGAGCAGAAAATCGACTTGGGTTCGCATGTTATGTTTATTTGCGGCGTTAAGGAGGCGGATATACTATCGGACACAGAAACAATGACATATGAGTTTTATCAAAAAAATGTCAAGCCAAAACCCGAAAAGAAAAAGGGCTTTGTGTGCAGAATATGCGGACATGTGTATGAGGGAGATTCGCTTCCGCAGGATTATATATGTCCTATTTGCAAGCACGGAGCCGCAGATTTTGAACCAATGTGAGATTGACGGCATAAACAAGTAAAAAAGAAAAATTCAAAGGAGGTCATTATGAGAAGTATCACGAAGCTTGAACTGCAATATGCACACAGATTTTACGGATTCTGCGATGATAGATAATCCTTATTTTTCTTTGGTTCGTGTGTTATAGAGGGCGGCATAATGCAGGAGCTGCTTTTTGCCGGATACGCCTAACTTATCATAAATATTTTTATTATGATATTTAAGCGTGCTTTGTTTGATCGACATCGTCTCCATAATTTCCGCAGCAGATTTGCCCTCAAGATATAAATTAAACACATTTCTCTCAGTTGCGGTCAGGCGTTGGATTCCCGTGACAAAATACTCATAGTCATCCTGATGAATAACATTTTTAGACGCAGTCGCAAGCTTTTCATTTTCAAGATTTATGCGCTCAATCTCACTTTGCATTTTTTCGCTTTTTTCAATAAAATTATTAAGAGCCGCTGCCTGTTCCTTGTCTTTGCGCGACAAAAAGTCAAAAAGATCATCAATCTCAAGAAGATTATTCGTCTCATCCGTTTTCGATTTTTTTATCTTATCCAAAGCGGCCAGAATAGGCGAAATATATCGTCTGGAAAAATAGAAACAACAGAAAACCACGCTCAGCAAAAGCAGACCGATAATAACCAGAGCTTTCAACGCATTTTGAAAGCGCATTGCAGTATAATCGCTTTTAGGAATCATTACCGTAACAGCATAATCAGTGTTGGCATAATAAATAGACACATCATTGATAATACCAACATATGAACCATATTCGTTGTCAAGCTGCACCAGCTCAGAACCCAGACTTTTTATATTAAGAGAATCCTTTGGAGGCAGATAATAACCACCGTCTATACCGCAGCTCAAGCCTTCATTTATATTAATAACATCACCGCTTTTGCGCGAAAACAGACACGTCAGATGCTCGAAGAAAGTCGGCTGCGAATGCTTTGATTTGAAAAGAGCCTGATTTATTTCAAAACCGCAGATACCATAAACACTTCCGTCAGAGCCGAGAATCGGAATCGAAACAAGCATAACCTTTTCTGAGGTTCGCGGAAGCGTAGTCATATCAAGGATGTAGCAAGTTTTATCGGAAGCGGCAGCACCGGACGAAATAACTTCTGAATAATTTGGAAACAGTGAAGTATCAAATTCCAACTGCCATTTCCTGTGCAGCATAATGTCATCCTTTTCGCCGAGCTTCGCACTGCCACGGAAAAGAAGCAAAGACCCGCTTTCATCAGCGGCAAGAAGATCCTGTTTGATATAAAGACCCGCCCGGCTATCGTCACTGTTCAGCTTTTGAGAAGTATTCATTATCATATATGCGCCGGAGCAGTCAATTTTTGAAAGCCCCCTTCGCAGAATATCCGCATAATTTTCTTCGAGAGCCTCAATATGCGCCGCGTGATTTTGAAGCGAAGAAAACGACACATTCTTTTGCGCAAGATAGTTTTCGGTTGCCAGAGAAATATCCTCGGAAAGAGTGATGGTATTTTCTGCAATTTCGTTATAATATACGTTCATTTCGCGCGTAAATACATCCGCCTGAAGCGTCAGCGTCTTCTCAAGCGTATGTTTGGTTGTTTCAAAGCGCCCGAATAGAACCAGAAAACAGGTGAACATCAGCAATAGGATTATCACCAGTGTAAGCATATAGGTAAAAAGCTTGCGGTGCATAGATTGTTTTTCTTTTGTAAACAAATTAGATCTTTGCATATCAGCCTCCGTTATTCAGATTGCAGCTTGTTCCACAAAACTTGTCCGTATTCCTCAGCGGACAACTGCGAATCCAATTCTTTTTGTGCTAAACGAAGATAGGTATAGAACGAGTTCAGCCTGTTGTAATATGCTGGAGTTTGCACTTCCGAGACCGGCGTCGCAGTTTCCATTGAAGCATTTAAAGCCGTATAAAGATTTTTATATCCTTCATCTTTAAATTCATAGTCTTTTATCTTGTCAAAAGCATCCTTTGTAACCGGCATATATCCTGTTTCGGCTGCAAAATCGAGGTTTCGCTCGCTTTCGGTCAGCCATTTTGCAAAAATTGCAGCCGCTTCGGCCTTTTGAGGAGTGCTTTTAAAAGCACACAGACCGACGCCTGCCTGAGTGATATATGCGTTTTTGCCCTTAATCTGAGGCATAGGAAGCACTTTGATATCCATAGGCTCGGTGCTGCCGTCGGCATATGTCACAGTATCGTTATAATACAGAATTGCGGCAGAGGAGCCAAGCCCCGACAAAACCTCACCTGTCATAACCTGAGTATTTGAATAAAGGTCGGAAATCACAATATGTTTTTGTGCAAAAGCGGCGGCAAACTTCATAAATGAATCCTTGAAAACCTCGTCGTTAAAATTATAGAAGCCATCATCTGTCATATAATCATCGTCTCCGCTTGACATCGCATAAAGCTCAATGGTGCGCATCGGATAATCCAGACTGCAGAAGGGCTTGCCGCCAGACCATTCATGGTACTTTTTTGCGGCTTCAAAAAATCCGTCCCAATCGGATAGACTGTCGTATGTAACACCCGTATCTTTAGAAAAACGCTCGAATTGACCGCCCTGTATAAACAAAAGGTGAGTGGATTTTGTGACAGGAAATACGTACAGATTGCCATCCTCCTCGCCGTCTGACAAAAATTCCGGGATATAAGCGGAAAGCTCTTTTTTGGAAAACTGCTCGTTCCAGTCAATCAGATTTTCGACGCCGACTTCCAAAGCATTGCTTTTATGCCCGAAAAACAAATCAGGCAGACTTTCACTGCCGGGAGTTGCGGCCTGGGCATCGAGAAGCCGCGAGCCTATAGCTGAAGCGTTGGACATTCCTGTAACATTTATGATAATGCCTTTTTCAATTCCTACTGTTTGATTAAATTCTTCGACAAGACGATTCATCGGTGAATCCGCCTGCTCGCCGTAGACGTGCCACAGTGAGAGCGTAGTCGGGTCGTTTTTATCAAGAGTTGAACTTTTGCAGCCGGAAAGGCAGCTCATGAGAATAACCACTACTAGAAAACATGAAAAAATTTTAAGTATCTTAAACATACAATCTCCCTCCAAATCCTACAGATACATTATGCTATAGATTTTCGTTTCGTTCAATAGAATAATCGCAGAAACTGAGCTTGATTTTGTATGTGATAAGGTGCTGAGTTTGTCGCCTTGGCTTGAAGATCAGTTTGGCAAAAAACCTATACTTTTTCCTATACTTTTATAAAAAGGCGGGAGATTTTGAACGTTTATTAGCGCAGTATACTATCCTTTTCGCTAAAAGGATGGGGACAAAAAGTCTGGATTTATGTATTGTTAACTTGTTAAATACTAAAACAAAACTTATTCCGTGGTGGTCGCATGTATGGCTGCGCGGTGAAAAGGAGGTAAAAATGAGAAGAATTTGTCAATCACTGATGCTGATCGTGGTTCTTATCGTGGCGTTATGTATATGCGAAGCGGCTGAAGTGCCGGCTAAAGCGGGGATGCACAGCGTTGCTACCATCACGGGTGTGACTTTGACGCCGCAGACCACTGGAGGAGAAGAGGTTACTCATGAGGCTCAGGGTGGATACAGCGAGTATTATGCTGATGCGGTGCGCTTTGATGTAAAAGCAACAGGTCTAACAAGCGGTAAGGAGTATGTGCTGCTGGTGGTAAAGGGGACAAAGGTGCTTCCGACAGAGGCAAATATCGTCTATACGGATCAGCGGACGGCAAACGCGAGCGGCGAAGTGGAGTTTAACGCCTATCCGGGAAGCTTGTCAAAGGCTGATTACAGTATTTATCTTGTCGGAGAGGGCAAGGATTTTGTTCAAAATACACCTGATGCAACTTTTGGTTATTGGCAGGCGGAAAGCTCGGGCGGCTCGGGACATAGCTCAAGCTCAGGAAGCAAGGGTGGTAACGATACCACGGTAAATACGGATAATAACGGAAATAGTGTAACCGAGGGTGATAGTAAAGGCGAAACTGTTGTAAATTCTTTTGGGGATGTCAGCGAAAAGGATTATTATTACAAGGCTGTGGCTTGGGCAGCTCAAAAGGGCATCACAAAGGGTACGGACGGCACTCACTTCAGCCCGGGAAACATTTGTAATCGTGCTGAGATTGTAACGTTCCTGTGGCGGGCAGCCGGCAGTCCTGAGCCGAAAATGAGCGATATCAACTTTGGAGACGTGAAGAAGGATGCGTATTATGCTGATGCGGTGCTATGGGCGGTTGAGAACGGAATCACCAATGGTACGAGCGTTGCTGCTTTTGAGCCGAATGCGACCTGCACGAGAGCGCAGGCTGTGACTTTTCTTGCACGTGCACTGAAAGCGAAAGTGGCAGATGCGGCGAAGTTTTCTGATGTTCCGGAAAACAGCTATTTTGCAGAAGCGGTTGCCTGGGCAGCATCAAGCGGTGTGACGGACGGTGTTGGCGACAATCGTTTCGCACCGGACAGCGATTGTACACGAGCGCAAATAGTAACTTTTCTTTGGAGAGCTTATGAAACGAAAGGGGTGATTTAATCATGAAAAAACTCTTGGCGATATGTTTGTCATTCATGATGATATTCACGTTAATGCCTTCGCTGGCATTTGCGCAAGTCGAAGCGACGCCGCCGCAGCAAGATACGGACGGATATTATCTTTTGGACAGTGTGGCGGATTTAGAGTGGTTTTCGGCTCATGTGAATAACAGAACAAATGCAACGACAGCGGTAAACGCACGGCTTGTGGCGGATATTGACTTAAATCCCGGCATTTCGTTCGCCTATACTTACGAAACGGGTAAAATAACCGTTTCCAAGGGGGAGCAAAGCTTTGAACTCGGTTCGGGATTAAAGGGGACAACGCTCGGCGTACTTGACATCGCCGAAACGAAGTTTACGTTAAACAAGTGGACACCGATAGGAACAAAGACTAAGCCGTATGCCGGCACCTTTGATGGAAACGGTCATACAATAGACGGCGTTTATGTCAATGATGATACAATAGGATATGCCGGACTGTTCGGA
>CAVIBE010000009.1:0-3919 GCA_963640885.1 Oscillospiraceae bacterium
GGTATATATAGGGCGAGCCGCTGTATTCTCCTATACTGCTGAGACAGGCAGCCTCTGCCGCGCTATCTTGCAATAACTCCTGAGCCGCCCCGTCATTAAAAACAACGCTTTCATCGGATAACCCCTCATTATCGCTTATACCATAATTTTGACCGCAACCGCTTATCAATATGCACAACAGGAGCACAAATACAGCTCCTATACTTTTCCTTATTTTCATAGTTAACATTTCCTGTATTTTTGATTCCTGCTGTTCGGCTTATCTGGAATCGTACGCTCAATAAGATGATTCATTTTATCATTTTTACGTTTTCGTTTCAATCAAAAAGCACCCAAGTCTTTCGACCCGGGTATCTCTATATTCGGTTCTTGGCGCAGGACACGCACCCGCGTGCCTCTGCGCTGCAAACCTGAAAATTATTCAACCTCAAACGCCTTGCACATCGGTTTAAAAGTGCTAAGGCTGTCCAAAAGCAATATCTTATTACCCTTTGAAATAGTTATGCCGCCTGGAATTGTAACATTTTTGTTTGTTCCTGCGCTAAAAGCCTGACTAAGAGTTTTAATTTTCGTCATTTTTCCGTTTTCATCATAGACCACAAATACAAGCGCATACGTTCCTGCATTTTTGCAATCTATTTCAAGATTTCCGGCGCTGTAACGAATTGCATTCTCTGTTACAGCATCAGTTTCTGATTCAGCCGTGGCAAGAATCTTAATTTCTGAAAAATCAATTATCGTAATCGTCACAAATCCATCCCCGTCCGAGCTTCCAACACTTCCAACACTACTATATTCAAAAGTTTCAGCTCCCCCTTGAGCCTGTTCTGAACCCTCGGAATAAAAATATTCCTTTGTTCCGTCATTTTTATAATGGATAACCTGCTGAGGATTTATTCCGCCGGTATGAAGCGTAACGGTAAGCGGTTCGCCGTTTAAATCGCTGTCTGAAATTTCCTGCGTTGCAATTGACGTTCCATCTGCATCCGAAATGCTTATATACGGAGTTACAGAATATGTAAGCTCTGTTGGTGTTTTTGAACCACTCGTATCAGTTTCAGTCTTATTAGACACTACAGCAATCTCTGTATAGGCTTCGACTGTAAACGAGGTCTGTTCAGTTCCGGCATTTGAAACAGCGTCAGCTACAACATTAGAGCTTATCGCATTCGAAAGCCCGCTTACATTGGAAAGGCTCGCGCTTTCATAGTTTGTAGCCATACCATCATATTTATCAGTGTCCACCGTGCTTGTCGAATCTGAAACAGTATACGTTTTTCCACTTGTCGTCGTACCAACATCAGTCATTTTGTAAAGGTAGATCGGATATTCTGTCATATCTTCGCCTTTAAAATCGCCCGCTGTCGCCAGTGTCATAAAGGCTGTGCTATCAACGTTAAATGCTTTCAGTTTGCCGCTCGATGTACTGCCATCGCTCCACCAATTCTGATAAACCGACCCGACAAGTGCCGTTGTATCTTCGGCAAGCGATATACGATAGCCGTATTTTGCCAGTTCGTTTGGATACATCCAGAAATAGTCACCAGCATCCTGAAGCCCATAGCGCACATTTCCAATAATCGTATTCAATCCGTAACGAGGAAGCCCTGCGTCAAGCGAATCATTTTGCGATGCAAATTCCGTTTTCAGCATCATAACTTTAGCTTTTTCAAGCGTTTTAAATTTAAAGCTGCCATCCGTCTCCGGCGTTATCTCAGCGATTGTCATTTGGCTGCTATTATAGCTTCGCCCAGTGCTTTTCTCATCCATTGGCGGTGCAGTCAGAGCATAGTATTTATCGCCAATTTCAGTAACGAAGATATATGTGCCTCCATAGACAATCTCTTTTTCAGCCGTCACCTGTTTAAATATCGGCATAAGCTTATTACAAAAATCACAGCTACTGTCATTGTCTTCGTCCTTGTGCATGACAGAGGTTTTAAGCTCAGATTTCAGTGCGTATTCGATGCTATAAATCTGAGCATTGCCGCTTATATCATAAAAATAATCTCCGCATGTGTCACAATAGTAATAATCCGCCACTCCATCCTTTTGACAAGTTGCCTCTGTTCCTTCGATAAGCCTCATTTCTTTATGCGTGCAGCCGCCCACCGGCAGAACCGTAAGGGTAAACTGCTTGGTCGCAGTCTGTCCGCCGCAGCTTACATTTACAGTAAAGCTGTATTTTCCCGCTTCCGCAGTCGGTGTGCCAGAAATTACTCCTGTTTCGCCATTAAGAGTAAGTCCTGTCGGCAGAGCCTGCCATTTCCCAAGCGTCCACGAAGCGGAAAGGCTCGAATTTACGGACAAGGTTTCTGAATATGCTTCGCCGACCGTGGCGTTTGGTAATTTACCGTCTGTTTCGATTTCAAGCGCATCAGCAGGGTCTATTTTAAGTGTATAGGATTTTACCGTTGTGCCGTTTGTGTTGGTTGCAGACAGGGCGAAGGTCAGCGTACCGCTTTCTGTCGGTGTGCCGTAGATTACGTAATAATATCCTTTAATATAAGTGTATTCTGCTTTACCTGTAAGACCCTTTCCAAAAGTATACGCTGTGCTGTCTGTTTCACTCACAACAGCCTTAATGTCTCCACTGAGACTCGGGATTCCATCTTCCACATAAATACACGCCGAATAATTCTCCCCTACCTTAGCATCCGTCAGCACATCAGCCGTAAAGATCGGCTTTCTTGTATCTTTGCCGCAATGCGTGCATTTGCCGTCCGCACCCGGAGTATGCTCGTCGGTAATATTTACGGAACTGTTTGAATACAGCATCTTCTTGTCGGCATCCTTTTTTGAGCTGTCAGTATGACAGCAATAATGCGTGATATAAGAAACTCCTCTCGTCCCCGTTGTAGTCGGATAGGTTTCAGCAACCTTCCCCTCTTCGTAAGGATTTTCAAGATTTTGTCTCCATAAAGCAAAGCCTGTTATACACATTTTATATGCCGCTTCGCCGCTTGCAAAAACAGATGTCGAAACACTTTGACAATTGCTCAGCGTGATATTCGCGCCGGCAAGCGCACTGTTCTCACAAGGAAATATTGTGCTGTCATTGTAACATTTTTCTACGGCATGTGTGGCAAAGTAGCTTAAATGTTGGCGCACACTGCCGGCAACAGGATATGCTTTTGCCGATCCGCTATTAACCGTTCCGGCATTGTAGCTGGCATAAAGATAAGATTGCTGCCAGTCAAGACAACCCACAAGCCCCGATGCAATGCCAATAGCCTCGACCGCTCCTCTGTTTGCACAGAATTGAACCGTTGCATTCTGTCTTGAATTATATAAAATTCCGGCGGCGTTATACCCTATAACTTCTCCGAAATTCATGCAGCCCTGAATAAGACCTCCTTTATTTTCCGCCGTAGCGTCTCCTCCTGAATTTGCGACGATACCAGCCGCAGCGCCTTCTACTGCACTTGTCTCGTCGGCATATACTTTCCCGTAATTATTACAGTTTACAAGCGATAAATATCCCGATCCGCTAGCGCCTGTCAGATTGCCCACAATGCCTCCCGCATTGTAGTCACCGACAATCGTGCCATAATTTTCGCAGCCGTCTGCCTTCCCGGACATAAAGCCTGCAATACCGCCAACCATGCCTTTTCTGACCGCATCAGAATTAAAGCTGATAGAAACGCTTTCACCTACGACCGTTGCCCGGTTTACGCAATCCTCGATCGTGTCGATGCTGCTCACCGCTGCGGCAATACCGCCTGTAGAGCCGCTACTTCCGCATTTATACCCAAGAATAAGCGAATCGGCGCCGACTGTAAGATTTTGCACACAACCGCTAAATGTCTTATTTCCCTTTGAATCACCGATATATCCGAACAGTCCGGCATATCCTATTGTTTCGTCATTGACATAAACGCCGTCTATTGTATGACCGTTTCCATCAAAGGTGCCGGCA
>CAVIBE010000010.1:0-2409 GCA_963640885.1 Oscillospiraceae bacterium
GCTTTAATCTGTCCTGAACCAGCGCGATTACGAGTTCATCAGGAACTAATTCACCTTTGTCCATATAAGCCTTAGCCTGTTTGCCAAGAGGTGTTCCTTCTTTAACGTTCTTTCTGAAAATATCTCCTGTTGAGATATGAACGACATTATATTTTTCTACTATTCCTGCGGCCTGAGTGCCTTTTCCTGCACCCGGAGGGCCTAATAAAACAATCTTCATTTTTAATCTCCTTATTTTAGGAAGCCAGAGTAATTTCTCATTACCAGCTGGTTTTCAATTTGTTTCATTAAATCAAGTCCTACACCGATAGCGATGAGCAGTGATGTTCCGCCGAACTTAATATCAACATTAAGGAAGTATGATACTACTGTAGGTAATGTTGATACTACTGCCAGGAACAAAGCTCCGACGAATGTAATCCTTGTCATAACTTTTGTTAAATATTCTGTTGTAGGTATACCAGGTCTTATTCCCGGTATAAATCCACCGTTTGCTTTCATATTCTGTGATACTTCCGCAGGATTGAATGTAATCGCTGTATAGAAGTATGTAAAGAACATAATCAAAACAAAGTTGAATATGCCATAAATCCATACACCGGGATTTCCGTTAGGTGAAAGCCATTTTGTAACAAAATCAGCAAATCCCGTGCCTGCACAGAAATATGTTATTGTAAGAGGAAATGCCAGCAATGCCATTGAGAAGATTACCGGAATAACCCCTGCCTGATTTACCTTAATAGGAATATGCGTACTCTGTCCGCCGTACATTTTTCTGCCGACAACTCTCTTTGCATATTGAACAGGTATCTTTCTTGCGCCCTGCTGAATCATGATGATACCAATGATTACAGCAAATGCAAATACCACGAAAATAGCAAATGTGAATACGCTGAGTGTTCCCTCTTGCATAGCGAAGACCAGGTCTTCCAATGCGTGAGGAAGTCTTGCAATAATTCCGGCGAAGATAACGAGTGAAATACCGTTTCCGATACCGTATTCGTTAATCTGTTCACCAAGCCACATGAGAAACGCAGTCCCTGCTGTCAGCGTCAATACAATGACTATCATTGAAAAGGCGTTCTTGTTGACAATCGCCTGGTTGAAATGTCCTACTGTAAGACCTATCGCCTGTATAAATGCAAGCACAACTGTTAGATATCTTGTATATCTTACAATCTTCTTTCTGCCCTCGACACCTTCCCGGGCAAGAGCCTCGAGAGAAGGAATCGCTATTGTAAGCAGCTGCAATATAATTGATGCAGTAATATACGGTGTAATACTCAAAGCAAATATTGTAAAGTTTTCAAACGCTCCACCGGAGAAGAGGTTAAACATTCCGAACAATCCGCCTTCAGTTGACTCGAACATCTGACTTAATACGCTTCTGTCAATTTGTGGAATAGGAATCGCACAGCCAAGTCTGAATACTACCATCATGAGAAGAGTGAAAATCATCTTCTTTCTAATGTCCGGAACCTTCCATGCATTTGCAAGGGTAGCAAAGATACTCATTAGATCACCTCTGCTTTACCGCCGGCTGATTCAATTTTCTGTACAGCGCTTTCACTGAATTTGTTAGCCTGAACAGTTAATTTCTTTTCGATGTTGCCATCTCCGAGAACTTTAATGCCATCTACAACTTTACCAACGATACCGTTTTCAATGAGTAATTCCGGAGTAACAACTGTACCGTTTTCGAAAACATTCAAGTCTTCTACGTTTAAGATAGCCCACTGTTTTTTGAACGGATTTGCAAAACCTCTTTTAGGCATAATTCTTGTAAGAGGCATCTGACCACCTTCAAAACCAGGTCTTACGCCGCCGCCACTTCTTGATTTCTGACCATTCATACCTCTGCCGGCAGTTTTACCCTGACCGGTAGCTGTACCTCTACCTTTTCTCTTTGGGGCTTTAGTTGCGCCTTCCGGTGCTCTTAATTCATGTAATTTCATTCCTAAAACACCTCCGCCTAAATCTCTTCTTCAACTTCTACAAGGTGACAAACCTTTGCAATCATGCCTCTGATCTGTGGGTTATCAGGTTTTGTTACTACCTGACCTACTTTTTTAAGACCAAGAGCTTCTACATTTTTTCTATGAAGAGGCTTTGAGCCGATTGTGCTTTTCACTAATTTAACCTTAATTTCCTTTGCCACGGCAATCCCCTCCTATCCTAAAATTTCTTCCTTGGTTTTTCCTCTGAGTCTTGATACTTCTTCGATAGTCTTTAATGATTTGAGACCTTCGATAGCAGCATAAGCCATGTTGCCGGAATTGTTTGAACCGATGGATTTTGCTCTGATATCATTCAAGCCTGCAAGTTCGAGAACTGTACGTACAGCGCCGCCTGCGATAACTCCTGTACCGGGAGCAGCCGGCATTAACAGCACCTGACCGGCACCAAATA
>CAVIBE010000011.1:0-1301 GCA_963640885.1 Oscillospiraceae bacterium
GGGGTATAGCTCAGCTGGTAGAGCAGCGGTCTCCAAAACCGCGTGCCGAGGGTTCAAATCCTTCTGCCCCTGCCATAAAAACCTCTTGCAGAGTATTGAAAATTCAGTGCTTCGCAAGAGGTTTTTTTCTCGCAAATGCCATAAAAAAATCGTATAATACAGATAAAGAAGGCAAGACCTCAAACGGTTATGCCATTAAGTGTTATTTTTCAAATAACGCCTCATCGCGGCATCGAGGGCGTTATTTTTTTGCGGATATAACTAATACAATCAAAGCGATGATAAACATCGTTTTCAATCCAATATATGGTATTTAGTAGGAAACGACCTGCGTGTCGTTCTTGACAAACGTGCATTTTTCAACGATTTGCCGTAGAAAACGACCCATAACCGTTCCGGGACAAGGCAATAATAATTGACAATAAATACCCATAAATGTATAATTATATCTTGTAGACGATATTAAGCGTTTTATTTATTACATTTATTTGAAGGGAGAAAATTATGGATTCTGATTCCGGAGGAAGTAGGAGTAACAATTCGTCGGGCTTTTTTGGAAAACTTTTCGGAAATAGGTCGTCGGATTCTTCAAAAATTGAAGATGAGATAAAAAATATAATGCAAGAGGATGACGAGGAAGGCGCACTTGACAAGGCTCAAAAAAATATGATAGCCAATATTTTTGAGTTCGATGACAAGACTATTTCGGAGATAATGACTCATCGTACTGATTGTACTGTGCTTAGCATTGACGATTCGCTCCAGGAAGTGTTGGAGCAGGCGCTGGAAAGCGGATATTCTCGAATACCTGTTTATAAAGATGATATTGATGACGTTGTCGGTGTTCTTTATGTTAAAGATTTGCTGGTTTTGCTGACAAAAGATGAATCTGCAAGAAAAAATTTCAAGATCGCTGATTATATGAGAAAACCTGTATTTGTGCCGTTTTCACGAAGGTGCATAGACCTTTTTGCTGATTTGACTGAGCAAAAAGTGCAGATGGCGATAGTTATAGATGAGTATGGCGGAACTTTCGGCATAGTTACTATGGAAGATTTGCTCGAAGCTATAGTCGGTAATATGCAGGATGAATATGACAATGAGGACGCTGAGATAAATTATATAAGTGATGATGAATATGATATTGCCGGCTGGGTTTCGGTCGACGAACTTGACAAGCTTTTCGGGATTGAGCTTCCCGAGGATTTATATGAGTCTGATACTATAGGCGGTGTTGTGACCGAGATTTTGGGAAGGATTCCGGCTGTAGGAGAGAAGCCGTCTGTTGTAGTTCAGGGAAT
>CAVIBE010000011.1:1367-5228 GCA_963640885.1 Oscillospiraceae bacterium
GAATCCAATGAAAAGTGCATAGATAAAGTTAAGTGCAAACGGCTAAAAGAGGAGCAGGCTGAAAACAGCGCAAACGAGTAAATTAAAACGGGGAGGGCAACCTTCCCGTTTTTTATTAGATGGTGCGAGCTTCGATGCCGATGAGCTATGCCGCTTCCGCTCCTTACATAATTCGCGTATGGAACACCCCAAAACTGGCATTTTTCAACGTTTTCGCGTCATGCGCCGTAGGGAACGAGCCTGAGTGCCGTTCCCAAAACCCGTATTTTTCAAACTTTCTTTGAAAATGTTTTTTATTTTGTATAATTATCGAAATATCCCTGGATGTAAACAATAGGTGTGCCTTTGTCGCCGCTGCCTGATGTCAGGTCGCACAGCGAACCGATAAGGTCGGTAAGTCTTCTCGGAGTAGTTCCCTGAGCTACCATTGAATCTCCGAGGTTGCTGTCTTTGTGCTTGATGTAATCAGAAATAGCAGCTTTTAATTCATCGCCTTTAAGGTCAGCGAAATCGTTATCAGCCAGATATTTAATCTTAACTTCGTTAGGCGTACCGATGAGCCCGTCAGTATATCCCGGAGATACTACAGGGTCAGCAAGCTCCCAGATTTTTCCTACAGGATCTTTGAATGCGCCGTCGCCATAAACCATTACTTCAATAGTTTTGCCGGTAAGATTTTTGATTTCAGCCTGAATCTCCTTAACAAACTGGGTGCAGTCGTTAGGGAAGAGCTTGATCGTATCTTCAGTAGCCTTATTGCTTCCGAGGATTCCGTATTTTGTATTGTAACCGCTGCCGTCAACGCTCTGTGTCAGAATCTCGTCAAGACCGAAAACTTTCTTTGCGCCTGCTTTTTTGAGCAGCTTCTTTGTTCTTTCTCTTGTATGTATATCAGCCGTGAGAACATTGTCCGTATATTTGAGAATTGTTCTCGGATCGTTTGAGAGTATAACCTCTGCCTCAGCGCCTTCTTCTTCAATCAGACCTTTATAATAGTTGATATAGTCCACGCCTGTGAAAGTATGTTTTGATTTTCCAAATTTTGATTCAAATTCTTCGAGCGTCAGTACATCTTTGTACGGATCTATTCCGGCATCATCAAGGAGATCAATGTCAACTATATGGTTGCCAACTTCATCGCTTGGATAACTGAGCATGAGAACTATTTTTTTCGCACCTTTTGCTATACCTCTGAGACAGATAGCGAATCTGTTTCTGCTGAGAATAGGGAAGATGACGCCAATTGTTTCGCCGCCGAGCTTGTTTTTTACATCCCTGGCAAGCTGAGTAGTGGTAGCATAGTTACCTTGTGAACGTGCAACAACAGCTTCGGTAATTGCGAGCACTTCTTTGTCCTGAACCTTAAATTCTCCTGCGTTTTGAGCGCCCATCACTACATCAATAACGATTTTTTTTAGATCGTCGCCTTCACGGATTATCGGTGCTCTTAATCCTCTTGATACAGTACCTACAGTTCTTTCCATATACATCTCTCCTCGTTCTTATTCTTAATAGATTAAAAAAATTTGCAGGCATAAATGCCCAAAAAATATTATACTGTATTGCTTTACAAATGGCAAATAGATTATAATTAAAAACGGACATTTAATCGAGGAGGAATGAGTTATGTCATATACAGAATTTGACTATCAGCTTTTGGTCACCCAGCTTGGGCAATATTCTGATGAAAAATACAGAAAATTTCAAAGCGGGCTTTCGGTTGGAAGCAGCTTCTTATACGGTGTAAGAATCCCCAAACTCAGGGAAATTTCAAAGCACATTGCGTCCAGAGATTGGAAAGGGTTTATGCAAGTGGCAAAAGATAATTCTTATGAGGAAATTATGCTTCAGGGAATGGTAATTACGCAGGCAAAATGTGATATTGAGGAAACTTTTGAATATACGGACGAATTTATCAAAAAAATAGATAATTGGGCAATCTGCGATACTTTTTGCGCAAGCTTTAAAGCTGTACGTTACAACCGTCAGAAAACCTGGGATTATATAATGAAGTATAAAAATTCAAAGCATGAATTTGAAAAAAGATTTGTGATTGTGATGCTGATGGACCATTTTATGATAGACGAATACATAGACCAGGCTCTTGAAATCATTCTCGATATGGATAAAAGCGATTATTATGTGATGATGGCGGCTGCATGGGCGATTTCTTCGGCATTTATCAAATACAGGGAAAAGGTTCTCGATATTCTTGAAAATCATAAGCTGGACGACCTGACTCACAACAAGGCTATAGCAAAATGCCGCGAATCATACAGGGTGTCTGCAGAGGACAAGGAGCTTTTGAAGAGGCTCAAGGTTGCCATAAAAAAATAGAATAGAACAAAGCTGATATTGTTTGTCAACATAAAAAGCAGTATAATTATTTTGGTTTGTTTTTTTATTTTTAATTAATTTTACTTTAGTGGGGGGACAATGAATAATATTAATGAAAAGGAAAGTCTGGCAGGAGCTGAAAATCTTGCTGAAAGCAAAAAAATTAAAATTAAAAATTATCATGTATTTGCACTTATTACAGTAACCTTGTGGGCTTCTTCGTTTGCTTTCACAAAGATATCGCTTGAAGTGTTCACTGTTCCGGTACTCAGTATGTACCGATTTATATTCGCGGGGCTGTTTATGCTGATATTTGCGATTGTGAAAAAAATCGGTATGCCGGCAAAAAAGGATATTCCGGTTTTCATACTGTCTGCGACAATTGGTTTCAGCGTATATCAGCTTGTTTTCAACAAGGGCATAGATATGTTGACTTCGGCTACCGCCTGCATAGTAATCGCCATAACTCCGGTTATAACTGCGATTTTTGCGAGGATTCTTTTTAAAGAAAAAATCCGTGTCGGCGGCTGGATAGCGATTGCAATCTGTTTTGCGGGTATAGTAATCTTGATGCTGTGGGATGGTGTGCTCTCAATAAATGCGGGAATTTTCTGGATGCTTTGTGCTGCTGTATTTCTGGCAGGATATAACCTTCTTCAGAGAAATCTTACTAAGAGATATACTGCTTTGCAGGCAACTTCATACAGTATTGTAATTGGTGCGGTTATGCTTCTCGTATTCATGCCTTTTGGTGGTGTGGAGCAGGCTGCGGACGCTACAATGAGGCATTGGCTTGCAACGGCTTATCTTGGAATTCTTCCGAGTGCTGTAGCTTATCTTCTCTGGAGCAAAGCTCTCAGCATGGCGGAAAAAACCAGCGAAGTTTCAAACTTTATGTTTATTCAGCCGGCAATTGCGATGCTTTTGGGCTTCCTGATCGTATTTGAAGTTCCTACTATGGGAATGTATGTCGGAGCAGCGATTATAATTTTCGGTCTGTTCCTGTTCAGTGCTAAAAAATAGAAAGGTGGCAGCTTATTATGGCAGTGCGTAAGGATGATAAATTTTATGAGCTTGTTAAGGCAAGGCTCGATGAAGAATATGATCGTCTTTATAAAGAGAAATTTACTGAAGCTTATATGATAACGTATAGTACCTGTGGTGACGGGGAAAAGGCGGAGGAGATTGCTGACGATGAAGCGGCGAGTTATGCGGAGCATATGATTGAGATCATTGAGCGCGAAATTGAAGAGGATATAGAGGAAATGCTTGAAAAGTTAGAGGAAGAGGAAAATCTTTAAGGCTTTTATGAGGGCGGATTCGTGTATCAAATATAATCGGCAGGTATTAGAAAAAAATCTGATGTCTGCCTTTTTTTGCAACCTTTTCGTGTAAACGCCCGCCGAGCCGTATTGCCACCGCATTGTATAAATGTGTATTTTCCAACGAACCGCGACCTGTGGGTGCTCCGCGCCACAGGCCTTGCAGTCGTACGGACAACGACTGGAAGGCCTATGCCGCCTC
>CAVIBE010000012.1:0-1152 GCA_963640885.1 Oscillospiraceae bacterium
ATTCAAAAGCTGTTGATTTTGCCGGGAATAATAATAGGGCTGACATTTCACGAGTTCGCCCATGCTAAGGTTGCGAGCCTTTGCGGTGATAATACAGCAAAAAACGAAGGAAGAGTGTCCTTGAATCCTTTAAGACATTTTGACGTTATCGGATTTCTGTGCCTTATAATAGCCGGATTCGGCTGGGGAAAACCTGTTCCGGTAAATCCCTACAATATTTCCGGAAAAAACAGAAAGTTAAAGGAAGTAGCCATATCAGCCGCAGGAGTTATCATGAATTTGATTTTGGCAGTTTTGTTTTCAATCCTGCTCATAGGGCTTTTAAAAGTAAATTATGACTGGTTTGCGGCGTCAAATGTGGGTCAGTATGTTTATTATGTTATATATTATACCGTTTATATTAACGTTGTACTGATGGTTTTTAATCTGATACCGATTCCTCCGCTGGACGGATTTAACATAGTTGCTGAAATAAGTTCATTCAACGAGACAGAGCTTTATTACAAGATGCTCAGATACGGATTTGTTATTTTGATAATTCTTCTCGTTACTAATGCTATTGATTATATCCTTACACCGGGAATACATGGAGTTATGAATTTTATCAATTTTATTTTGGGTATTATTTTTTAGCAGAAAGGAGTGGACGATTTGCTGAAAAAATTAATGAAAACCTGCATAGCTGTATTTGTGGCGGCAGTCTTTATAATGAGCGGGAGTTTGATGTCTTTTGCTACTGCTGATGATCAGATTTTGTATACTGTGACTTTGAATGGTAAAAATCTCGTTTTTGACCAGGATCCTGTTAATGTGGGAGACAGGATTTTAGTGCCGATGAGAGGCATATTTGAAGCTTGCGGAGCTGACGTCAGCTGGGATGGCGATAAAAATCAGGTTACAGCTGTTAAGGGCAATATAACGGTAAAGCTGACAATCGACAGTACGACTGCTTATGTAAACGATGCTGTGCAAACTCTTGATACGCCGGCAACTTTGATAAATAGCAGAACTATGGTGCCTGTGAGGTTCGTTTCGGAAGCGCTGAAGGCTGATGTGCAATGGATTGAAGAAACTGCTACTGTAAGCATTACTTTGAATGAAGACGCAGATGAGATCGTCGATTCTTCGGGTGCGGTATTCACAGACATACCT
>CAVIBE010000012.1:1231-2065 GCA_963640885.1 Oscillospiraceae bacterium
GCGTAAACCAGCACGACTTTTTCGGGCTGCTCCAAAAGCTGAATATAACGAGAACGGATTATTTCAATCTCAAAGGTTTGAGCAGCAGAGAAAAAATAACAAAGATAACTGATTTATTGTCTGCAAGCAGCGAGGGCGTTATAACAAGATTCCTCAACGGCAACCAGTCGCATTATGTTGTTGTAAAAGGTTTTGAAGACGGAAAGATTATTGTAAACGACCCGGTAGGTCAGTCTTATGTTCCGCTTGACGAGTGTTGGACGGGATATTCAATGTTTACAAATTATGACGATGCAATCGCAGGAATTGTACTCGTAGAGTCATATAACAAAGGAAATTCAACTTTCAGCTGGGATTTCCTTGATAAGGATGTTGAAACGCCGGATGATGACGAACCGACGAATCCGGATATTATAGAGGAGTGATATACTGATGACAGCAGCTGAGCGAAGAGAAAAAATAAAGGAGATCCTGTCTCATGAATCGCAGGCGGTAACTGCATCTAATCTTGCTGCGCGCTTTTCTGTGAGCAGACAGGTGGTTGTGGGCGATATAGCGCTTCTAAGAACCGCGGGAGTGGAAATTGATGCGACACCGAGAGGATACCTGCTTCATAAAGAAAAGGTGGGACTGATTCATCAGGTGGTATGCGTACACGATGTGGGCGACCAGCTCAAAGATGAGCTTTATACCATGGTTGACTATGGATGCAGTGTTTTAAATGTAATAGTGGAACATCCGATTTACGGAACGCTTACCGGCGAGCTGCATATCGAATCGAGATATGATGTTGAGTTATTTGCTGAAAAGTTGGCTCAATATGATGCTATGCCT
>CAVIBE010000013.1:0-5935 GCA_963640885.1 Oscillospiraceae bacterium
GTCAAGAAGTATGCATTAAAAAGATAAAAATTTTACAAAACCTGTCATATACCGAAAAAAATTGTGCTTTCTAAGAAAAAGCGCTAATATGTATTTACAACTATGTCAGTTTTCAGATTGATTAATTTATAAAATTTTAATATAATAACTAATGGAAAAGATGTGTTAAAATACATTTCAGACAAATGACAAAACGACCGGGAAAGGAGGGGAAGCTGTGGAAGGAATCGAAAAAAGCCTTGAAATAATACTGAATCTTGTCTCTGAAAAAAAATATGCGCTTGCAAGAAAAGAGCTGCTGGAAAACAACGAGGCGGATATTGCAGAAATAATAGAAGAAATCAGCGATGAGATGGGCATGGAAAAATCGGTAATATTGTTCAGAATGTTGCCAAAAGATATCTCCGCTGCGGTATTCTCTTATCTCTCAACCGATTCTCAGATAGATATTGTGGGCAGTATTACCGTAAAAGAAGTTCAGAATATCATGGAGGAAATGTCTTTTGACGATATGATCGACGCACTGGAGGAGCTGCCTGCAAACGTGGTAGATCGTATTCTCATGAGAACAGATAAAGAGACCCGAAAACTTATAAATCAATTCCTGAATTATCCGGAATCATCCGCCGGAAGCCTTATGACTATAGATTATATCGGGCTGAAAAAGGAAATGAAAGTAAGAGAGGCGCTTCAATACATTAAGATACACGGAATGGACCAGGAAACTGTATATACCTGTTATGTTATGGATTCCGAACGCCATCTCGAAGGCATAGTTTCTCTCAGAACGCTGGTAGTCAGCGAAGACTATGAGCTTATAAAAGACCTCATGCACGAGGATTTTATATATGTAAATGTAATGGATGACCAGGAGGAGGTCGCTCAGATTTTCAAAAAATACGACTTTCTGGCGCTGCCTGTAGTCGATAAGGAAAAACGCCTCGTCGGAATCATCACATTCGACGATATCATGGACGTTATCGAGCAGGAAACTACCGAAGATATCGAAAGAATGGCCGGCGTATTCGACGATACGGACAAAGAATATCTCGATATAAGCGTGTTCCAACATATAAAAAACAGGATACCCTGGCTTTGTTTGCTTACGGTATCGCTGATGATAACCGGAGCTATTATCGCTCAGTTTGAGGATTTGATGTCGAAAGTCATTTCGCTTGTAGCATATATGCCGCTGCTGATGGGAACTGGCGGAAATACGGGAACCCAGTCGGCGACGCTGATAATACGCGGTATGTCTTTGGGCGAGATCGAGCTTAAAGACGTAGGAAAAGTTATATGGAAAGAATTGCGGATAAGTGTTGTGATAGGCTTAATCCTGAGCATGATAAATCTTGCCAAAATAATGATAATAGACAAAGAGCCGTTTCTCATAGCCTTGACGGTATCTATATCCGTGCTGATAGTCGTAATGTTTGCTAAGCTTATAGGCGGACTGCTTCCTATGGCAGCTAAAAAGTTAAATATAGACCCGGCATTGATGGCTACGCCAATGATTTCATCTATAACAGATATGATTTCGGTTATAATTTACTTTATACTCGGAACGATAATTTTGGGAATATAAATTCTGAATATACGGGGACGGCATATGCCGTCTCTTTTTCATAAGGCGGCAAAGACCAACCGACATAATAAGTAAGGCATTTATAAGGCATTTATAAGGCATTTATTATGAGGCATTGACATTAAGACAAGATTAGGCATTGAAATTAAGACAAGATTAAGCATTAAAAAATCAGAAAAGTTTCAGTCAGGGGTGAATTGATTGTGAAAAAATATGACGAAAAACAGGAAATATATGTGGCAGAGGCCAAAGACATAAAGAAGATGCTCCCGGAAAGAAGATTCGACATGAACAAGGGCGATGCGGGAAAGGTATTGCTTGTTGCCGGCAGCAAAGCAATGGCAGGAGCAGCGGTTCTGGCGGCGAAGGCTGCATATAAAAGCGGCGCAGGTCTGGTCAAGGTAGCAGCTGTATGGGAAGTGGTGCAGGTTATTCAGTACGCAGTTCCGGAAGCGACATGTTTAATTTTGAGCGACGATGCAAATAATAACATCAGACTGATCAGTGAGGAAGCGAAAACTTTTGACTCTGTAGTTGTTGGCCCGGGGCTTGGAAAAGCTGAAGAAACGGCGAAGCTGGTGGAACATATAATAAAAACAATACCAAAGCCGAAGCTGATTGACGCGGACGCTATCAATCTGGTATCAAAAAATACAGCAATATTGAAAGAGGCTGCGAACGTGGTAATGACGCCTCATCCGGGAGAAATGGGCAGGCTCATAGGCGAATCAGCTGCATATGTCAACGAAAACCGATTGAGTATCGCAAAATCTTTCGCTTCTGAATATAATGTAACGCTGGTGCTCAAGGGCGCAGGAAGCATAATTGCCTGTCCTAAGGGAATCACATATATAAATGAAACGGGAAACTCAGCAATGGCAACGGCAGGAAGCGGAGACGTTTTGAGCGGAGTTATCGGAGCTTTTCTTGCGGCAGGGCGTTCCGCAGGGGAAAGCGCAGTGGCAGGCGTATATGTTCACGGGCTTAGCGGAGATATATGCCGCCAGAAAATCGGAGATTATGGTACGACGGCCTCAGACATAGCAGTATTTGTCGCAGAAGCTTTAAGAAAATTGACGCAAACAGAATAATTCGTTATAATGTAAGTAATAAATCGGAGCGCTTCATTATACCGTATGATATAAAACAATGACGGAAAGTGAGAAGCTCACAACCATTGATAAGGTGAGGCTGAAAGAAAAAATTCGGGCTATTGACGAGCCGCCATCCGGCGCGCGCAGAGAGCTTTGACGGTCAGCCTAGAGATGGTAGAATAAAGGAGGACGAGATGAAGAAAAAAACGTTGGCATTTTTTTTAACAATAGCAGCCGTGTTAGTATTGGGATTTGCAATCGGTACGGTTTTTGCTGATCCTGGTACAGCAGACGACCCATTGGTTAGCAAAAGCTATGTTGATGCGCAAATTGATGCTGTAAAAGCAGCTTCATCAGGAAGCTACAGCGTAGTGCATCTGTCAGTCGGACAGTCGATATTAGGAAAAGAAGGAACAGAAATCATAGTAAGAGCCGGCGTTGTATCTGTGATAGGAACAAGCAGCAACGGAGTAGCTGATCTTACTGCCGGTAAGGATTTGAAAGCCGGTCAGGAAATAGGCGAAAATCATCTTGTTCTGATTCCAAGAGAAGACGGAAGAGGTGTAAAAGCCTGGACCGAAGCATATGTAATGGTACGCGGAGGCTATACTTTGGCAAATAATTGATGTAGAAAAAGGCGAAAAGAACGCTGCATTGACGGTTTTGGCTGGTGATGCAGCTTCTTTTTTATTGATTTTTGGCAGGTTATGTTATATCATAAAAAATTGACAACAGATATTTTTTGCTCACTATTATAAAAGAAATATCTGACAAAAAGGAGTAATCTGAGATTTTGGGAGGACAAGGTGAAGCTGGTTAAGGAAAACAGAATTTTTATTGCAATAATAATAGTAGCGCTACTGGCATCTATGGTAGTTATCGGCCAAAGATTTAGCGTTGAGAAAAACAACCGGACTGTAGACGTAGTGCTGGACTTTGAAGAAACAGAGCTTTTGGCAAAACAATCAACACATGATATTTCGTGGTGGCTGTCCGAGTTTGCCGACATGGGGATAAAAAAAGTCGGTCTGCACGAGGAAACGCTGGAATCTCTCACGGAGTCTGACAAACCCGTGAAAGCGGAGCTTGTTACCGAGCTTAGAAAAGATACGTATTGGATGAATCAGGCATCTTCAGAAGTTCTGGATTTGATAGAGGAAAACGTTAAAGACGATTACGATGTATTGGTAACAGCAAGCTCAAAGGAAATGTACGACTTTGTAAAGCGGGCTTTTACAGAAAGGTATACGTCGCATGAAGCGAAGTTTTTGGAAACAGAGCTGGGCGGATATATATTAATTGACGGAAACGTAGAGGATTCTCTGTATGGGTCAACCAAAAAACAGACTCTTACAGATGGTACGGGCTTTAGCGAAGAAAAAAAAATGAAAAGCTCGATTATAATGTACCTCAATCTGGGGCTGCTGCCTGAAAAAGTAGAGCTTATTCAGGATGCGGGATGCAGCGTTGAGCCGAGAGTGCTTGCATATGCTAACTGGAACGATAGCTCTGTTTTGGATGACATTACGCAGCAATACAAAAAGCTTGGAGTAAAACCGAGCTACTGGATAATGGGCAGCAAGGTAGTTCCGGGATATGATGACGGAACAGAAGAACTCACAAAATATCTTAAAGATAATGATGTAACAATAGGAATAGTAGAAAATACAACTCAAAGAGAAAATATTTCACCGGATGGAATGGAAGAAGTTATTTCCGATACCGGTTACGATGTGGTAAGAGTATTCAGCGTATGGCCGTATATTCAGTACAGATATGCATATTACGGATATGACAGTTATCAGGAAATCGAAAATTCTCTGTTCCGTGCTGTGGTTGAAAGAAATATCAAGGTGATTTATTATAAGCCTATGAAAGAAACTGATGACAGCTTTTTATATATTACCGATGTCAATGAGTACAGAGATTCTTTCGCACATCTCGAAAAGCGGCTCGAAAGACATGGCATAACAATAGGCGAGGCTTCGCCATCCGAGGCATATAAGGTTTCTCTATGGGCTAAAATGCTGGCGGCAATAGCTGCGGGCTGCGCAGCGCTTATGTGTCTTAAGGCGATTTTCCAGATAAAACAAAAATGGCTTTATATACTGCTTGGAGTTGGCGTTGTCGGAGTTGTCGGCGCATACTTTGTAGCGCCTAACGCGGCCGAGCTCCTTACTTCGTTTGCTGTAGCGACAACCTTCCCTTGTATTGCCGTAATTTGGATGCTGCACGAGGGGCTGAAACTAAAAACGGATTTAAGCAAGGATACAGGAGCCGGAAAACTGATTCTGAGAGGAAGCGGCGTGCTGCTTATAGGTGTAGTAATCTGTCTGGCAGGCGCAATTATGACTGCCGCACCGATTTCGAGCATAAATTACATGCTTGAGCTTGATATATTCAGGGGCGTAAAACTGGCACAGCTTCTGCCAATCGCATTCTTTATGATTGCATTCATGATAATGGCAATGTATCTCTGGGGCAAAAAGCAGAAACAGACTTTGGAGGTTAGAGACGTAAAATGGGTTCTCAATTTTGATATAAAAGTATGGATGATTCTGCTTGGCGCAATCGTTTTGGCAGCCGGATATATATATCTGGCAAGAACCGGTCACGAAACAAACGTAGAAGCGACTTCTTTAGAACTTTTGCTAAGAAATTATCTGGAAGAACTGCTTTATGCAAGACCGAGAACAAAAGAATTTCTGGTAGCATTCCCGGCAGTCGTGCTGTTCATCTACAGCCTGGTAAGAAACATGAAAGTGCTGTCTTTCCTGTTCGGACTGGCAGGAGTTATAGGTTTTACTTCGATAGTAAATACTTTTATGCATATCAGAACACCGTTAGAACTGGGATTCGCAAGAACAGGATTTTCCGTATTATTCGGAATCATACTTGGAATCGTATATACTTTGATTTTAGAAGGCTTGTACAGGCTGTTTAGAAAGAGGGGTAGCCGTAATAATGCATAGGATTGTAATTTCCGGATACTATGGATTTAATAATATCGGAGATGAATCTATCCTTAAAGCAGTCGTGGATAATCTCAGGGAGCGGATAGATGATATAGATATAACCGTACTTTCTCAGAATCCTGTATCGACAGAAGAAAAATTCGGGGTTAAAGCGGTTGAAAGGATGAGACCGAGCAGCATAATTAAGAGCATAGCAAAATCCGACCTGCTTATAAGCGGGGGAGGAAGCCTGCTTCAGGATGTGACTAGCAAAAAGAGCATTTTGTATTATCTGGCAATCA
>CAVIBE010000013.1:5945-10291 GCA_963640885.1 Oscillospiraceae bacterium
GTTTGATGATATGGACACTGAAAAAAGTCAGTTATATAGTTGTAAGAGACGAAGGCTCGAGAGAATTTCTTTTGGATTACGGGATTTCTGATGACAAAATGCTTGTCACAGCAGACCCTGTTATAAGAATAAAACGACCCGGTCTGGAAGCGGGAAAGCGGATTCTTGGCCGGGCAGACTTTAATTTTGATTCGGATACTCCGATGATAGGGGTTGCTGTCAAAGGAAATATAAAAGACAGAGATTTTGAGGACGAAATATGTGACGGTATAAATCGCCTTATAGAAAAATATAATGCGCGAATAGTTCTGATTCCTTTTCATTTTTCGGAGGATATGCCGATTACCGAGGAAATACAGAGCCGCATTGGCGGCAACATCACCTGCATAAAAGAAAAATGTCTTACCGAAGAGATGTTGTCTATAATAGGAAATATGGATATTCTTATAGGAGTGAGGCTGCATTCTTTGATTCATGCAGCTATAATGGAAGTGCCGATGATAGGAATATCGTATGACCCTAAAGTCAATTCATTTATGAAATCAATGGATTTGAAAGCAATGTGTACGGTATACGATTTTAAGGGCGAGTATTTGCCTGAAGAATACGAAAAAGTTATGAGGCACAAGGACATAATGTTAGCCAAAATCAGAAAAAGAAAGGCTGTTTTGGTTGATAAGCTTAATAATAATGAAGTTTTGATCAAGCAGCTGCTTGGAGAGGGCGAAAAGGATGAGTGAGAGAATAAAAATTCTCGGAGTACCGGTAGATATGGTAGACTATGATGAGGCAATCAGCCGATTCAAGGTCTTTGTCGAAAAAGAAGGCGTGAGCCTGATTGTTACTCCGAATTCTGAAATAGTTATAAATGCGGGCAAGAGCCCGGAATTAATGGATGCGATAAAACAAGCAGAAATGGTTATACCGGACGGTATCGGGCTTGTATACGCCTCAAAGATACTCAAACACCCGATGAAAGAAAGGGTTACAGGGATAGACTTTTTAGGACGCGCGCTGGAATATCTGGCACAAACCGGAAAATCAGTTTTTCTTTTCGGAAGTAAGCCGGGAATCGCAGAAAAAGCGGCAGAAAAAATGAAGAAAACTTATCCGGGGCTTAAGGTGGTCGGAACAAGAAACGGCTATTTTAAACCGGAGGAAGAAGAATCAATTCTGGAAGAAATCAATGTAGCCGAGCCTGATTTGCTCTGCGTAGCTTTAGGTTCGCCAAAACAGGAGCTTTTTGTTCTTAAATATAAAGACCGCCTTAAAGCAAAAGCTGCAATCGGCGTGGGCGGAAGCCTTGACGTATGGTCAGGAGAGCTTAAAAGAGCGCCGGAATTTTACAGAAAACATGGACTTGAATGGCTTTACCGATTTATTCAGGAGCCGTCGAGATATAAGAGAATGGCGGCGCTGCCGCTCTTCATGATGAAGGTTGTATTTTCAGATAAAAGTCAAACACAGGATTTGTAATGAGAGGAGAAAAAAATGTTAAATGTTGACGAGGTAAAAAATGCCGCACGGAATATGCGATATGACATTATTAAAGCGATTTCATCGGCAGGATCAGGACATCCGGGCGGATCTCTTTCTGCTGCGGATATTATAGCAACTTTGTATTTCTACAAGATGAACGTTAATCCGAAGGAACCGAAAATGCCTAACCGCGATAAATTCGTGTTGTCAAAGGGACATGCTGCGCCTGCGCTGTATTCTGCTTTGGGAAGAAAAGGCTTTTATGATGTAAAAGAAATGTACAGCCTCAGAAAGATTGGCTCTATATTTCAAGGACATCCTGATATGAAAAAAGTTCCGGGAGTTGAAATGTCAACCGGTTCTTTAGGTCAGGGTTTCTCAGCTGCTGTGGGAATGGCTTTGGCAGGCAAGCTCGATAACCGCAAGTCAAAAGTTTATGTGCTTCTTGGCGATGGCGAAATTCAGGAAGGAATTGTCTGGGAAGCTGCAATGAGCGCAGCACACTATAAGCTGGACAATCTTGTTGCTATTCTCGACAACAACGGTTTGCAGATTGACGGAAGAAACGACGACGTCATGAAGGTAGCGCCGCTTTATGAAAAGTTTGAAAGCTTCGGCTGGGAAGTAATGGAAACAGACGGCCACGATATAGAAGAAATTGCAGAAAAACTCGACGCAGCTGATGAGGTTGAGGGCAAGCCTGTAATGATAATTGCGAGAACGGTTAAAGGAAAAGGCGTATCTTTCATGGAAGATGAAGCAGGATGGCATGGCAAAGCTCCTAATGAGGAACAGACCAAAATGGCTATTGCACAGCTGGGAGGTGAACAGTAATGGCAGATAAGATGGCGACAAGACAGGCTTATGGCGAAGCCCTGGTAGAAATCGGTGAAAAGAATAAATCTCTTATTGTAATGGATGCGGATTTATCAAAATCTACTATGACTGTTTCTTTCAGTAAAGCTTATCCTGACAGATTTTTCAATATGGGAATAGCTGAGCAGAATATGTACGGCGTTGCGGCAGGTTTGGCAGCATCCGGGAAAACAGTGGTTGCCAGCACTTTTGCAATGTTTGCGACAGGCAGAGCCTTTGAAATAATAAGAAACTCTATAGGATATCCTCATCTTAACGTTAAAGTTTGCGCAACTCACGCAGGCGTAACTGTCGGCGAGGACGGAGCAAGCCATCAGGCGATAGAGGATATTGCGCTTATGAGAAGCATTCCGGGCATGGTAGTGCTTAATCCCTCAGATGGAGTTTCGGCAAAAAAAGCAATCGAGGCGGCAATCGAGATGGACGGCCCGTGCTATGTCAGACTTGGCAGAGCTTCAGTGCCTGTTATCTATGACGAAGACCTTGACTTTGAGATTGGCAAGGGCATAACCGTGCAAGACGGAAAAGATGTGACTGTGGTTGCTACCGGAATCATGGTAAATGAGGCGATGAATGCGGCAGACCAGCTCAAAAAAGAAGGTTTTTCCGTAAGAGTTATAGATATTCATACCATCAAACCGATAGACAAAGATATCATAATTAAAGCGGCTAAAGAAACAAAAGGCATTGTTACCGCTGAAGAGCACAGCGTGATTGGCGGTCTCGGAAGTGCCGTTTCCGAAGTAACTTCAGCACAAGCTCCTGTAAAAATTAAGATGATTGGTATAAAGGACAGGTTCGGACAGTCAGGAAAACCTGACGAACTCATGAAAGAATACAACATAACTGCTGATGATATAGTTAAGGCTTGCAGAGAGTTTTTATAACAGCACCGAATATGAAGGTAAAACTGCAAAAAATGTAATTTAATTGAAAAAACCGGCGACCGATGTTAAAATTGTTGAAACATCGGTCGTTTTATTTTAACAGAATTTGTAAGGAGAAATAATTAAAAATGAAAGAAACACAGCAGCTTGAAATTATAACAGAAAATATGCCTCATAGGATAGGCGTAATAGGAGCCTCGCCTGGAGCGGGAGTTACGTTTGTATGCCAAATGCTGGAGCGTGAAGCTGAGATAAGGCGAAAAATGATTTATGCACAAAACGGTTCTTTGGCTCAAACGATAATAAAGGACATGGGCGAGGACGATGATAATGAAAATTTTGACAGAGTGCTGATTGTTGTCGACTGTGGTGAGGAGCTGCCCGCCGGACTTCAGACAGCCATTAGAGCGTTGAGGCTTAAGGAAAACAACTGCGCCCTGATTTTCAACAAATGCGCTGAGACTTTTGAAATTCCTCAGACGTTAGACCGGATAAAAACGGAAATCCCGTGTTTCAGGATTCCCGTTATAAAGATGTCGCAGTTTACACAGATGTATAATTTTGCTCTTTACAGTTAATAAGCCCTGTTTCTGTTAGCAAAAAATCCATAGAAACATCATTTTCATCAAAAGGCAGCGCCGTTGCAATCTGGAAATCATAACAAAGACCTATCTTGACAGCATCAGGAATTTTAGGAAGAAAACGGTCATAACAGCCTTTTCCAAAGCCTATGCGATTGCCATGGCGATCAAAAACCACTCCGGGAACTATGACTGTATGTATGCTTTCGATAGCTCCTTCCGGACATTTGCTGGCATCCGGGCACAAAATCCCAAGCGAATCCCTTGTCATCGAGTCAGGACCGCAATATTCGTATATCTTTATCATATTTCCGGTAGTTACGGGCAAAATTACCTTTATTCCTGATTCAAAAAGCTGATTAATGATTAGGGAAGTGCCGATTTCGTTCTTAAAAGAAGAATATAGCATTATGGATTGCCCAGACGGTATTTTCCCAAGACCGTAAGAGAAAAAATTTTCGCATACAGCTTTTTTTGCATCTGCGACCTCAGCCGCCGACAGACTATTTCTCATATTTAAAAA
>CAVIBE010000014.1:0-3621 GCA_963640885.1 Oscillospiraceae bacterium
CTTATTATCTCATCGGCTGCATCGCAAGGATTTTCATTTTTAACTGTTATATCAGCCCAGCTGTCATATAACGGCTTCCGGGTTTTGTAAAGAACCTCAACCCCATGAGAGAGAGAAAGAGGTCTGCCGTCAGAGGGAAGAGCGCTTAGCTCGCGTTCGATCAGCACAACCCGGCTGTTCTGATTCAAGAGCTTTTTGTTGTCGGGAACAGTAACTATCCCGCCGCCGGTTGCGATTATTTTGCCGCTCAGAGGAGATACCTGTTTTAAAACCTCGGTTTCGACTTGCCTAAATCCTGATTCCGAACTTTCTTCAAAAATCTGAGGAATTGTTTTTCTAGCATATTTCTCGATTTCTTCATCCATATCGATAAATCCTCGCTCTGTTTTTTCGGCAAGAATCTGACCGATAGTAGTTTTGCCGCTGCCGGGCATTCCTATGAGAACGATATTCATCGTTTCAGCCGATATTTTCTTTTCAATAATATCAATCATTTTATCGTCGGTCAGCGAATCGGTAAATATTTCTCCGGCTTTTTTTGCCTGAGCTACAAGCATAGACAGCCCGTTAAAGGCAGGTATACCCAGGGCTTCAGCCTGAAGCAGAAATTCGGTTTTGCAAGGATTATATATCAGATCCAGCGCCAGCTCGCAATTCGTAAAATTCTTCACATCTATTACACAGCTGCCTACATTAGGAAACATTCCAACAGGGGTGCAGTTGACAATGATTTGAGCATCGAAGTGAGCCGACAGATTTTCGTAATTTACAGGACCTTTTCTTGAAACTGTTATTACCGTGTCTGCGCCGTAAGCTTGAAGCACGGCATGAACAGTTTTAGCTGCACCGCCATTTCCTAAAATCAGAGCTTTTTTTGAAGCAATATTTATGCCGCTCTTATTCAAAAGATATTCAAAACCGTAATAATCCGTATTGTCGCCGAAAAAGCTTCCGTCAGGCTTTTTTAAAACGGTATTGACGCTTCCGATTGTTCGTGCCGCTTCGGAAAGCTCAGAGCAAAATGGAATAACCGCCTGTTTATAGGGAATTGTTACATTGAATCCGCTCAGCTCTGTGTTTTTCATAAATTCTGACAGATTTTCGGGAGCTACTTCATAAAGTCCGTAATCGTAATCATGAAGCTGTGAATGTATAAGAGGGGAAAAGCTGTGACCCAGCTTTTCCCCGATAAGTCCGTATTTTGGCATTATACTACCTCCGAATAGCTTCCGAGATACTTAAATGATGTTGCCATTTCATCAATATCATCGAATAAATTCAGGAATTCCTGAGAATAAACCGAAGCGTCTACGTCGAAGTAGAACATGAACTCGAAATCACTGTTAGGCAGAGGTCGGCTCTCAAGCTTCTGAAGATTCATGCCGAGAGCATAAAATCTGGACAAAACATTGTACAGTGAACCCGGTTTGTGCGGCAAAATCATCATGATACTTGTTTTATCTGAACCCGGATATATCTCAAGTTTTTTGGAAATGCAGATAAATCTGGTATAGTTGTTGCCCTGGTCCTGAATAGAAGTTTTCAGACAGTTGAGGTTGTATAGCTCAGCGCAGGAGAGGGAAGAAATCGCAGCAGCATCCTTTCTGCCGGATTCAAATATCATCTTTGCAGCCTCAGCCGTGTTTGCAACAGCCGTAATCTTTACTCCCTGTAACTGTGAAAGAAATCCCTGACACTGGGAAATCGCCTGCTCGTGAGTGAAAATCTCCTTTATATCGCCAAGCTCAACACCCTTTGCCGCAAGCAGGCTGTGGTCGATTTTCAGTCTGGTGCTTCTAACGATTTTGAAATCATATTCCATCATCAGATCATAGATTTTATTTACCGAGCCTGCGGTGCTGTTTTCCAGCGGAAGTATGCCATAGCTGCACAGTCCCTTGTCGATAGCCGCAAAAACGCCCTCAAATGATTTGAAGTACATTATCTGAGGCGAATTGAAGATTTTTTCGCACGCTTTTTGAGAATATGCACCCTCAACGCCCTGACACGCAACCAATGAGTGAGCCGGGAACAATGACGGAGTTGAAGAAAGAGCTTCCGCAATTTGAGTTTTTATATGATTCTCTTCGTTTGAAAGTTTTCTTTGATATGAGCGGCTGAGTTCAAATATGATTGAATAAAGCGCATCAGTATAAGAAGTCATATCTGTGCCGGCAAGTTTTGCAATTTCTCCGAGCTTTTTTCGCTCTCTTTCGCTGTCATATACAGGAAGATTGTTTTCTTTTTTATAATTTCCTATTTGAGCAGCTACGTCCATTCTTTCAACAAAAAGTTTTACAAGCTCAGTGTCGATTTTGTCTATTTTAGTTCTATAATCTGTGATATCCATTTTATTTCCTCCTCATGAATAATTATTTATTACAAATATTTTTTATAATCCAAATACGCATCAAGCACTGCAATAGCCGCAGCGGCTTCAACACAGGGAACGGCTCTCGGAACTATGCACGGGTCGTGCCTGCCATTGATTTCAAGCTCTTTTTCTTTCATTTCCGAAAGACTTACGCTTTTCTGTTTTTTAAATATAGATGGCGTCGGTTTGAAAGCAGCTCTGAATATAAGTGGCATACCAGAGGTGATTCCGCCAAGTATTCCACCGTGGTTATTTGTTTCTGAAACAACTTTGCCTTCTTTTACTGTATAAGAGTCGTTATTTTCGCTGCCGCGCATATTGCATACATCAAATCCTGCGCCAAACTCAATGCCCTTGACTGCCGGAATTGCAAATATAATGGAAGCAATGCGGTTTTCCATCCCGTCAAACATCGGCTCGCCTAAGCCCGCAGGCAGTCCTGTTACGGCACATTCGATGATACCGCCGACCGAATCACCATCCTCTCTAGCCGAATTTATTTTTTCAGCCATTTTTTCTCCGGCATCAGCGCTTATCGTAGGAATAACTTTGCTGTCAAGTCCGGAAAAAGAATCTTTTGTAACCTTCACAGGGTCAAACGCTTCATCAGCCACACCTGCGATATTGTATATGTGAGAGCCGATGTAAATGCCTTCGCTCTCCAAAATTTGAATACAGATTCCACCCACAAGACAGAGGGGAGCTGTCAGCCGCCCCGAAAAATGTCCGCCTCCGGCTTCGTCTTGAAAACCCTTGTATTTAAGCTGAGCAGTCAAATCAGCATGACCGGGTCTTGGAATATCCTTGAGCTGAGAATAATCCTGAGAGCGGGTATCCGAATTTGGAATTTCAGCCGCAAAAGGCGCGCCGCACAGAGCCTCGTTTTTTATACCTGATAAAATAATAAATTCGTCTTTTTCTTTTCGTTTTGTGCTGAACTTATTCTTGCCCGGAGCGCGTCTTCCCATAAATTCCTGAAGCTTATCCATATCAGGCTTAAATCCGAAAGGAAGCCCGTCAGCAACAACCCCGATCGCTTTTGAATGGGATTGGCCAAATATGGATATTTTTATATTGTTTGCGAAAAATGAACTCATGCCAATTCATCCTCCTTACCACCTAAAATTTTAAAATCCTCAAAGAAAGCAGGATAGGATTTGTTTACTGACTGTGCATTTTCTATAATCACAGGGTTTTCACAGACGACAGAAACTATTGCCGCCATCATAGCAATTCTGTGGTCGCTC
>CAVIBE010000015.1:0-5493 GCA_963640885.1 Oscillospiraceae bacterium
TTGATAACGATTTGCTTTCAACTATTGACTGTAGCAAAAAGAAGTATAAAGTAATAAAAGTCGGCGTAACAAATGATTGCGATTATGTGATAAAAAAAGTTACGGATCTGGCCGAAAAAGGAATAGATTTGGTTATGCTTATAGCAGGCAAGCAATATCAGTTTCATATTCCGATTCCGGGCGTTCACAACGGGCATAACGGTGCGCTGGCTGTGGCGGCAGCGGTCGAAGCGGGAGTCAGCCCTGAGCTGATAACTCAGACGATTGCAAAATGCGAGCATACAGATAAGCGCTTGATTATAGAGACGTCCAAAGCGGGCGTTAAAGTAATCGACGACACATACAATGCGAGCCCTGATTCAATGAAGGCGGGAATCGACGTTTTGATGTCGGTACAGGGAAAAAGAAAAATAGTAATTTTAGGCGATATGCTCGGAATGGGAAAAGATTCGGAGAAGTTTCATCGCGAGGTCGGGAAATATGCGGCTGACAGAGACGTTAATCTTGTGATGTCTGTAGGAAAAGACGGAAGATTTATAACTGACGAAGCTGCAAAGACTTTGGGTGCAGACAGGACTGTTCATTTTGAAACGAGAGATGAACTGCTGACCGAAATTGAAAAGTATATCGAAACGGGCGACGCTGTCCTGATAAAGGCATCGAGAGCTATGGGAATGGAGAAAATAGCAGAATATTTACTTAAAGACAGGAGCTAAAAAGATGGCAGATTTTATGTTGCAAAACTATTATCCAATGATTATAGCCATAGTTATGGCATTTGTAATAACCATTATTCTCGGATATCCGTCTATACCTTTGCTAAGGAGACTGAAAGCCGGTCAGAGCATAAGAGAAGACGGTCCTCAGAGCCACTTAAAAAAAGCGGGAACTCCTACTATGGGAGGGCTGTTTATGGTCGCTGCGATTGTGGTTACATCCTTGATTGTGGAAGGCTTCAGCAAAGATATGCTGGTGCTGATAATTGCAACAGTGGGATTTGCAGCAATAGGCTTCATAGATGATTTTATAAAAGTCGTTTTGAAGAGAAACCTTGGACTGAATACATGGCAGAAGCTGATTCTTCAGACTATACTTGCGATAGTTCTGGCTGTATACCAGTTAAAAGTGTCGGAGTTCGGAACTCATGTTTATATACCTTTTGCGGACACAAACATAGATTTCGGCTTCCTTTATATACCGTTTATCGTATTCTTTGTGGTTGCAATGGTAAACAGCGTAAATCTTACGGATGGATTGGATGGTCTGGCTTCGGGAGTAACCGTGCCAGTATGCCTCTTTCTGGGAATGACTGCCGTAGGATATGCATATGACGGATTAGGCGTATTTTCGGGAGCTGTAGTCGGAGCTTGTGCAGGATTTCTGGTATACAACCATAAGCCGGCAAAGGTATTTATGGGAGATACAGGGTCTTTGGCGCTTGGCGGAGCAATATCCGCGGTTGCAATCCTGATGAATGTGACTTTAATCATTCCTATTGCAGGTCTGGTTTATGTTGCAGAAGCAGTTTCCGTTATTCTGCAAGTGGTATATTTCAAGAAAACAGGAAAGAGACTCTTTAAAATGGCACCGCTCCACCATCATTACGAACTTTCGGGATGGGGCGAAGTAAAAGTTGTGAAAGTATTCTGTTTTGCATCGGTTATTTTGTGCATATTGGGCGCGCTTATAATGTGGTAGAAAATTGTGAAAGAAGGTAAATTCAATGGAGCTCAAAGATAAAACCGTGCTGGTAGCCGGCATGGGGAAGAGCGGCGTTGCTGCCGTAAAAGCTTTGATAAAAAAACAGGCGGCTGTAGCTGTTTATGATAAAAAACAGGAATCTGATATATCTGAGGATGTAAAACTTTTGGCTGCAAATAATAAACTTAAATGTTATTGGGGAGCAGTTCCTCAGCCGGATACAAGATTTGATTATTTCGTTATAAGCCCCGGTATTCCGTTAGATGAAGAAATTGCCATTTATGCGCAAAAAAATTGCGGTGAGATTTTGGGCGAGCTTGAGCTTGCTTACCGTTTATCAAAAGGACATTATTTAGCTATAACCGGAACAAATGGAAAGACCACGACTACAAGCCTTGTGGGCGAAATTTTGAAAAAAAGCGGCAGAAAAACTTTTGTTGTAGGAAATATAGGCAATCCGGTGATTGAAGCGGCAGAAAAATCTGACGAAGATACCTGGTTTTCGGCGGAGGTTTCGAGTTTTCAGCTGGAGACTATATCGGAATTCAGACCTGTGGTTTCCGCTATTTTGAATATAACGCCGGACCACCTCAACAGACATAAAACGATGGAGGCTTATGCGGCGGCAAAAGCAAAGATTTTTGAAAGTCAGACAAAGGATGATTACTTTGTTGTAAATAAAGATTGTAAGATTTCATGGGAACTGTCTGAAAAATGCAAAGCGAGAGTAGTGCCTTTTTCGCGTCTTGAAGAGCTCGATTTCGGTTGTTTTGTCAAAGACGGGAAAATAGTAATAAAGGATGATGAAAAAGAGACGCTCATATGCAGCTGTAACGACATACAGATGCCGGGAGCTCATAATCTGGAAAACGTCCTGGCTGCAGCGGCAATATGCTATTTTGCAGGTATAGAGCCGAAGGTTATCGGCGAGGCTGTTTCGGATTTTGAGGGCGTAGAGCACAGAATTGAATTTGTGAGCGAGATAAATGGAGTAAAATATTACAACGATTCAAAGGGAACAAATACGGATGCATCAAGAAAGGCAATCGAAGCTTTAGAAAAGAACATAATTCTGATTGCCGGAGGTTATGATAAGAAAGAGGATTTTGGACCGTTTGTAAGAGATTTTAATGGCAGAGTAAAGCATATGTATCTGATTGGTGTTACAGCGCCTGTTATTGCAAAAGCCTGTGATGATGCGGGATATAAGGATTATACTTTTAAGGATGACCTGGGACAGTGCGTTGACAGCGCTTATGAACTGGCAGAACCCGGCGACATAGTTTTGCTTTCACCTGCATGTGCGAGCTGGGATATGTACAAAAGCTTTGAAGAGAGAGGAAGACATTTTAAAAATTGCGTAAATGCTTTGGGAGGAAAATAAATGTCAGACCGAAAAAAAGGTGATTTTATATTGATATTTACGGTAGCTGTTCTCGTAATATTCGGAATTATTATGGTATTCAGCGCGAGCTATTATACGGCGTTGAATGCTGAGGGCGACGCATATTATTATCTCAAAAGGACGATAATATGGGCTTTAGTGGGCACTTTTCTGATGATACTTACGAGCAAGCTGTCTTATAAAATATACAACCGCTGGTCGTTAGTTATACTGACGGTGGCGATAATTTTGCTTGTTTTGATTTTTACACCTCTCGGTGTTGAAATAAACAGTTCAAGAAGATGGATCGGCATAGGAACGCATTTCACGATTATGCCCGGTGAGTTGGCGAAACCGGCTGTAGCTATATTTGCGGCTTCATTTTTGAGCAAGAAACCTAATCGAATAAAGGATTTCAAATTTGGTGTGTTGCCGTTATATGGCATAATGCTGCTTGTTGCCGGACTTATCATGCTTCAACCGAATTTAAGTACGGCCATAACCGTATGCGGTATCGTTGTATTTATAATGATAGCGGCAGGAATGAAAGGAAGCCATTTGGGACTTACCGTGCTGCTGATGGGAGCAGGCTGTATAGGTCTTATTGTCGCGGAGCCATACAGATTAAAAAGACTTACGAGTTTTCTTGACCCGTTTGCGGATGCACTCGGAGACGGATTTCAGGTTGTTCAGTCGCTGCTGGCTTTAGGCTCAGGAGGACTGTTTGGCGTAGGAATAGGAAAGAGTATACAAAAAACGCTATATTTGCCGGAACCTATGAATGACTTTATTTTTTCAATCATCGGCGAAGAAATCGGCTACGTGGGCTGTATACTGCTTATGCTTTTATATATTGTCCTGATTTGGAGAGGGATTCATATTGCGCTTAACGCAAGAGATATGTTTGGTACTCTTTTGGCAACAGGCATAACATCTATGATTGCGATTCAGGTAATTTTGAATATAGCTGTAGTTACATCCTCTATGCCGCCAACAGGGGTTTCGCTGCCGTTTGTAAGCTGGGGCGGAAACTCATTGGCGATAATGATGGCATGTGCGGGGATTCTCGTTAATATATCAAAGAATTCAATACGTTATTAAAAGAGGTGCATAAATTGAGAGTTATAATGTCTTGCGGAGGCACCGGAGGTCATATATATCCGGCTTTGGCAATAGCAGATACGATTAAAATGAAGAACCCGGAAGCGGAAATAATGTTTATCGGTACTCAAAAGGGTATGGAAAACGAAATCGTCAGCGCTCACGGATATCCGATAGAGTCGATTCCTGCGAGCGGTTTTAAGAGAAAACAGATATGGAAAAATTTTAAAACCGTAAAGGATGTTCTGGAAGGATATTCGCAGGCGAAAGAGATAATTAAAAACTTTAAACCCGATCTGGTAATGGGTACGGGCGGATATGTCTGCGGACCGGTAGTCAGAGCAGCTCACAAGCTGGGAATAAAAACTGCTATACATGAACAAAATGCTTTTCCGGGAATGACAAATAAAATTTTATCCGGTTATGCCGACAAGGTTTTCCTGAGTTTTGAGGAGGCTGCGAAGTTCTTCAAAAGGGATCATGATATATATCTTACGGGAAATCCTCTAAGGAGAGGCTTTGTTATGAGCGAGAAGAAAGCTGCCCGAGACAGACTTGGCATAAAAGACAACCAGATGGTAGTTCTTTGTTTTGGCGGAAGTCTTGGAGCGGTCAGAATAAATCAGCTTATGACAAAAATGATTGAAGTTTTCAACGGTATAGAGGGGATTGCAATCTTCTTCGTAACCGGCAAGAGGCATTATAATGAAATTCAGGAGGAGCTTGCAAATTCTGTAGGAACTCTCAAAGACAATATCAGGATTTTTGAATATATCGAAAATATGCCTGAATACATGGGGGCAGCTGATGTGATTATAAGCAGAGCGGGAGCTTTGACTATTGCCGAGCTTACTGCGTGCGGAAAGCCTGCTATATTAATACCTTCACCTTATGTGACGGGAAATCATCAATATTTCAATGCAAAGGTAATGTCAGATCGAGGAGCTGCCGTGCTTATCGAGGAAAAAGATTTGGACGACGAATCGGTAATAGGTACGATTTCACAAATGCGCTCAAATCCCGAAATTCTGGAAAACATGGAAAAGAACAGCAAATCTTTGGCTAAAACCGATGCTGCGGAAAAAATCTATAACGAAATAAAAGAGTATTTATAATTGTAGTATTATGGAAAGAATAGAAAAAGGCGGAATGACCCCGGGCAAGCCGGACGAAAAAAATGAATATGATACAGAGCGGGAAATGTATGGTGAAAGACCTCCTGTGCGGCAGAATTCTTATTACGAAGATGCCGACGAATCCGACGATTATGACGATAGTGAAGTTGCAGTTCAAGAAGAGCAAAATGA
>CAVIBE010000015.1:5503-11638 GCA_963640885.1 Oscillospiraceae bacterium
AACTGATTCAGCGCATGAATGGCAGAGAAAAGCGAAGAAGAAGACGCGCAAGGCGCAGACGAAGATTTCTTATCGTGACGATTCTTGTATTGCTGATAGCGGCGGCAACAGGCTCTGTGATTTTTATTGACAAGAAAGGATATGCCGACATAGATACAATAATTGTGGAAGGAAATTCACACTATGATACGGTCTATGTTCTAAAGAAATCCGAAGCTGTTACGGGAGTAGGTCTGATATCACTCAAAACCGGCTCTATGGCTGATGCGCTTGAAAAGCTTCCTTATGTTAAGACTGCGAAAATTGAAAAAGATTATCCTCATACATTGAAAATAGTTCTTGAGGAGAGAACTGCTGAATATGCTGTATATGTTGGAGGATATTACATATATATGGACGATGAGCTGGTCATGCTTCAAAAATCCAATGATTCAGGCGGGCTGAAAGTTATAGAAGGATTTACACCTCAGAAATTAGCAATCGGTGAACAGTTTGTTACTGATGATGAACGCAATTTTGGCAATGCTAAAGAAATAGCAGATATACTTAAAGAAAAGGGACTCAGCGTTTTTAAGGTATCATACAGAAGTTCGATGATGAGAGTATATTTCACAAAGAATATCGTATGTGAAGGCACGTATGATAATCTGATGAAATATATAAGCGAGCTGAACGAGATACTGTATTCGCTGAGTACGCAGGGAATAGAAAGAGCAACAATATATATCGGAGATGAAGGTTATATTTCATTCAGTCCTAAGATTGAATAGTTAAGGAGTATGCAGCAAAAATGGAAAAAGGGAAAAAACGACGTATTTGGGGTTATGTTTTGGTATTTGTACTGACTCTTGCTATAGGTTTTTTAATCGCACTTCAGATAAAAACAACTTCAATTACAGGAAGTTATGCCGGAGGAATGATATCTTTAGCTCAGGCTCAAGCTTCTGCTGCAGAGCTTAATCAGCTTAAAACCGAAAAAGAAGAGCTGTTAAAAGAGTTAACTGAGTTAGAGACAAAAGTCAAGAATTATGAGAATGAGGCAGCGCAGGAGGATTCTGATTATAAACAGAAATTTCTCGAATTGGAAAAATACAAAATGATTGCCGGAATTACGGATGTGAAAGGCTCGGGCGTTGTGGTGACTATAGACGATCCCAAGGCGCAGCCCGAAGTTCAAAGAGACAGCGTTATAACCTACAATTATGAGCTGCTTCTGGTTTTGGTAAACAAACTCAGAGAGGCTGGAGCCGAAGCGATTTCGATTAACGGACAGCGCATAACTGCATTTACGGAAATCAGCTTAGCCGGGAGCAATATAAACATAAACGCAGTGGCAACGGCGCCGCCATATGAGGTAAGAGCTATAGGCAATCCGTCTACGCTTGAATCAACTTTGAGCATAAGATACGGAATCTTGTACTCGATGCAAAAAGACTATGGACTTTCCGTAAGTTTAAATCAGAAGGATGAAATAGAAATCCCAAGATATACGGGCGTGATTTCGTTCCAATATGCAGAAACTGTGGAGTAGGTGCAGCTCATGAAGAATAAGACAACAATAATAGGGATTTTTATATTTTGTTTTATAATCGGAGTTTGCCTTACAATCCAGACTAAGACTACTAACAATGAGCACGCTTTTGTATCGGCAAAAGTAATAGAAGACAACCGCATTTCGATGGAAGCTGAGCTTAGTGACATTGAGCAGCTTAAAAAGCGCATAACGGAGACAAAACACCGGCTTGAAAATTATGAATCGCAGTACGTTTCGGAGATAGACATAATAGAGCAGGTTGACCATAATTATGCTGCCAGCAAAAAAATTGCAGGTTTTACCGCTGTTGAGGGCGAGGGAATAAGCATATTTCTGGACGACGGTGTCCGGGATTTGCAAGAAGGCGAAACCGCTAACGACATAATTGTTCATGATTTGGACTTGATGATAATAATAGACGATCTGATAAAGGCCGGAGCTGAGGCAATTTCAATCAATGGCGAACGTTATGTATCAACCACTGAAATGTCATGTTCCGGACATACAATAAAGATAAATGGAAGGACTTATGCAAGACCTTTTTATATAAACGCTATTGGAAATCGAAGCACTCTGTATTCGGCGATGACTATTCCGGGAGGATATGGTGATTTGATTACGGAAAGCGGACTGATTTTCAAGGTTGAGAAGAAGGATTCTATTGTTATACCTGCATACAAGGGAAGCTTGACAATGAATTATATGATTTTGGAAGAGGAGGGAGAGTAAATGTTTGTTGCTATTGTTGCAGGATTAGCAGGAGGAACTATCTTAGGTCTTGTACTGGATGTTGCATATCCGGTGGCTCTGTCTTTTTATATTACCGTAGGTCTGCTTGCGGCATTGGATTCTGTTTTTGGCGCTCTGCGTTCTCACATGGAGGGCAAATACAGCAATGTGGTATTCGTTTCGGGCTTTATATGCAATGCGGCTCTGGCAGCGCTTCTTGCGTGGCTTGGAGACAAGCTGGGAGTGCCGCTTTACTACGCTGCTATAATAGTTTTCGGCGGCAGACTGTTTAACAATATTGCGGTAATGAGAAGACTGGTAATAGAAAAGTATTTTACAAAAAAGTAATGATTTTTCTGTTTTTTGCATAGCAAACGGATACTTTTTATGATATACTACTGACATATATACGGTAACAGGAGGTTACTTTTATGCTTCAATTCGAAGAAAACAATGGAAACTTAGCAAAAATTAAAGTTGTCGGTGTTGGCGGAGGCGGAAACAACGCTGTAAATAGAATGATAGAAGCGAAATTGCAGGGAGTGGAATTTGTTGTAGTTAACACTGACCAGCAGGCGCTCAGTTGTTCAAATGCGGAGACCAAAATCCAAATTGGAGAAAAGCTCACAAAAGGTCTTGGCGCAGGAGCCAATCCGGAAGTTGGCCAGAAGGCTGTAGAAGAAAGTTCAGAAGAAGTTACAAGCATCATAGCAGGCACAGATATGGTATTTATCACAGCCGGCATGGGCGGTGGAACAGGTACAGGTGCGGCGCCTACTATTGCAAAGATTGCAAAAGAAATGGGCGTGCTTACTGTAGGAGTTGTAACAAAGCCTTTTACATTTGAAGGCAAAAGAAGAAGAGAAAATGCTGAAGAAGGAATTAAGCTTTTAAAGCAGCATGTTGATTCACTTATCGTTGTTCCTAACGATAAATTGCTGCAGATCTCAGAAAGAACAACATCAGTAAAAGAAGCTTTCAGCAAAGCTGATGATGTTTTGAGACTTGGTGTACAGGGTATTTCAGACCTTATTTCTGAATCAGGTATCATCAACCTTGACTTTGCGGACGTAAAGACAATCATGCAGGACAAGGGTATTGCTCACATGGGCGTTGGTACAGGTTCAGGAGACAACCGTGTTGAAGAAGCTGTTAAGAGCGCTATCGAAAGTCCACTTCTCGAAACATCAATCAACGGTGCAAAAGCTATACTTCTCAACGTATGTGGCGGCGAAGACCTCACAATGCTGGAAGTTAACCAGGCTGCTGAGATTATCGAACAGGCTGCGGACAGAGACGCTTCAATCATATTCGGTTTCTCAACAAAAGAGGATATGAATGCTGAGCTCAGAATTACTGTTATTGCTACAGGTTTTGAGGACAAGAGCGAAGACGGATCTATGTCAAAATTCGGAAATCTTTCATCAGAATCAACTTCAGCTACTGAAGCAAATAAGAAAAAGGATAATGATTTTCCTATTCCTGACTTTTTATCACCAAAAGGATTTTAAGAAGAACAGGCAAACAAAGAACAGATTATCAGGGACAGACACCATAGTCTGTCCCTGATTTGTATGAAAATCGGATAGTATAACGGGTAGTGTATTATGATTAAACGATTAACTTCAAAAGATAATTCCGTTGTAAAACGGTTTAAACAGCTTGAAGCAAAAAAATACCGTGACAGACTGGGGCTTTTTGTTCTGGAAGGGCCGACTGTGCTTATGGAAGCTTTGGAACAGAAAGTAAAGCTTGAGACTGTGGTATATAGCGACAGTTTTAACGATTATCCCGAGGCTGAAACTGTAATCAACAAATTGTCAAAAAGCGGAGCCGGAGTTTACAGTGTCGATGAGCGACTCTTTGCTGTAATGTCACAACGCCTCAGGGCATACTTGCAATAGCTGAAAAACCGCAATGGGATTTTGGGCTTATAGAAGAGCCGGGGGCAGATCTCATTGTTTTGGACAGGGTTGCGGATCCGGGAAATATGGGTACTGTCATAAGAACTGCTGAAGCGGCTGGATTTAAAGCAATAATTGTTGTAAAAGGAAGTGCCGATCCGTATAGCGGAAAGGTTTCCAGAGCAGCGGCAGGCGCGCTTATGAGAATGCCGATATTTTATGCCGATTCTGCGGCAGATCTCGTGGAAATGCTGCGAGAAAGCAAAAAAAGAATTGTTTGTACAGATCCGAAAAGTGAGCTGTACTATTATGATATTGACATAGCTCGTGATACTGCTATTATTATAGGCAACGAGGCTTCGGGAGTAAGCGACGAAATTTTCAAAAATGCCGATATTACAGCGGGAATACCGATGGAAGGCAGGACTGAATCGCTTAACGCGGCCATAGCTTCGGGAATACTGATGTATGAATCTTTAAGACAAAGAAATATTAAAAATAAATCATTGTAAAATAAAGTGAAAGGGGACATCCTCATGCAAGATCAATTAAAAGCAATACTGGAGAGTGCCAGAGAAAATATTGCAAAATCTTCTGCAAAAGAAGAAATTGAAAAGATAAGGGTAGACTACCTTGGAAAGAAAGGTCAGTTGACAGGCATACTGAAATCCATGGGCAAACTGTCCAAGGAGGAAAGACCGGTAGTAGGAAAAATTGCTAACGAGGTCAGAGAAAGTATCGAAAAAATGATTGCGGACGCTTCCGAATCAATAAAGAATGCAGAAAAAGAAGTCAAAGTAAAAGCTGAAACTCTGGACGTAACTGTGCCGGGAATCAAGAGAAAACTGGGAGCAAAGCATCCTATCAGCGTTACTATTGATGAAATAACAAAGATTTTTATGTCTATGGGATTTAGCGTGGCAGACGGCCCTGAGGTTGAGACTGTATTTTACAATTTCGACGCATTGAATGCTCCTCAGAACCATCCGTCAAGAGACCTTACGGACACTTTCTATATACAAGGTCAGGAGAATGTGCTTTTAAGAACTCAAACTTCACCTGTTCAGGTAAGAACGATACTCTCACAGGAACCTCCAATCAAGGTTATTTCTCCGGGCAGATGTTTCAGATGCGATACGCCTGACGCTACACATTCACCGATGTTCCATCAGGTAGAGGGTCTGGTTGTAGACGAAGGAATAACAATGGCAGACCTCAAAGGAACTCTGGAAACTTTCAGTAAAAAGCTTTTCGGCCCTGACACAAAGACAAAGCTCAGACCGCATCACTTCCCGTTCACAGAGCCTTCCGCTGAAGTAGACGTTTCCTGCTTTAAATGCGGCGGAAAAGGCTGCAGCGTATGCAAGGGAAGCGGATGGATTGAAATTCTCGGAGCGGGTCTCGTGCATCCTAACGTGCTCAAAGTCGGCGGCATAGATACCGAAAAATATAGCGGATTTGCACTGGGCATGGGCGTAGAAAGAGTAGCTATGCTCAAATATGAAATTGATGATATAAGATTGCTTTATGAAAATGATATGCGTTTCATAGAACAGTTCAAGTAGGAGGGTTAAGGATGTTAGTACCAATCAGTTGGCTTAATGAATATATAGATTTAAAAGATGTGCAGCTGAAGGAATATTGTGACAAGATGATAATGTCCGGCTCAAATATAGAAGAAGCTTATAAGGTTTTAAGCGGAATCAAGGGCATTGTTCTTGGCAAGGCTGTAAAAGTTGAAAAACACCCGGATGCGGATAAACTTTTCGTTATTCAGGTTGATATAGGCAAGCAAACCATTCAGATTATAACCGGCGCTGACAATGTTCACGAAGGCTCAATAGTTCCTGTTATTCTCGATGGTGGGGAGCTTCCTGACGGAAGAATAATAAAGAAAGGTATGCTCAGAGGCCTGGAATCAAACGGAATGTTGTGCTCACCTGCGGAACTCGGCTGTGAGGACAAGGT
>CAVIBE010000016.1:0-5113 GCA_963640885.1 Oscillospiraceae bacterium
ACGATCAGCTTGAGATTGCGATTTGTTCAATGAAGGTGTCTTTGGAGTATGATCCGCAAAAAAGCGATGAAGAAAATACGCAAATCCGTGTCGAGGAGGGGCATTATATGCCAAGTGCGCATTTTAATGCAAGCGCTGAAAAAGGAGAAGATAAGAAATGAATTTAAGGCAAGCTCTCGCAAAGGGAGCGGAAATATTGAAAGCATCCGAAACGGCCGGTGCGGCTTTTGATGCGCAGATTCTTCTTCAATATGTATTGAAACGGGACAGGGTCTTTTTTATCAGAGAGCCGTTCTATCGGCTTTCGGATGATGAGGAAAAGGCATATTTAAAGGTAATTGATGAACGGGCTTTAGGAAAGCCCGTTTCGTATATTACGGGCGAAAAGGAGTTTATGGGGCTGTCTTTCAGGGTTAGTGAGGATGTGCTGATTCCAAGGCCCGACACGGAGACGCTGGTTGAAGAGGCGATTAGGCTGCTTGAGGGTGAGACTTTGAGAAGGCGTAAGGAGCGTCGTAGTTGGCCTGGTGCTCCCGGAGGGGGCGAGCCTTTAAGGGCGCTGGATATGTGTACGGGCAGCGGTGCCATTGGGGTTAGTATTGCGGTTTATGTGCCGGGTGTGAGGGTCACGGCTGCCGATATAAGTGCGGGGGCGCTTGGGGTGGCTAAAATCAACGCTGTCCAAAATGGTGTGGAGGACAGGGTTGATTTTATACAGGGCGATTTGTTTGACTGTATTGAAGAATCGCAAATGTTTGATTTGATTGCGAGCAATCCGCCATATATAAGTAAGGCTGATGTTGAGGAGCTTATGACGGATGTTAAGGATTTTGAGCCGAGGCTGGCTTTGGATGGGGGAGAGGACGGCCTTTATTTTTACCGTCGTATAATTCCTGAGGCGGGCGCGCATTTGAATCCCGGGGGTGTGTTGATTTTTGAAATCGGGCATGATCAGGGCGTCGCGGTATCGGAAATGTTAAGAAGTATCGGCGATTTTAAAGAAATTCGTGTAATTAAAGATTTGGCGGGGTTGGATCGTGTTGTATGCGCAATATATAAGCCGTAGAGAAACTCCGCATAAATAACAAAAAACCGGTGAGTTTTCGTTTCTCACCGGTTTTAATTTGTGCCTTATTATTCCATATTGAACTTTTTCTTGAACTTTTCAATACGTCCGCCACGTGTTACAAACTTCTGTGTGCCTGTAAAGAATGGGTGGCAAGCTGAGCATACATCAACTCTGATTTCATCTTTTGTTGATTTTGTCTCAAATGTATTTCCGCACATACATGTAACTTTACATGTTTTATAGTTTGGATGGATACCCTCTTTCATTTCAAATCACCTCGTTATAAAAATGCTTTCATATACCGCTTTGTAAAAAAGCCTATATATAAAAATCGAATAATTATCTCTTTGAGAACTGTGAAGCTTTTCTTGCTTTCTTTAAGCCGTACTTCTTTCTTTCCTTCATTCTCGGGTCTCTTGTTAAGAAACCTGCCTTCTTTAAAACTGGTCTAAGCTCAGCGTCAGCCTGAATGAGAGCTCTTGAGATACCGTGTCTTAAAGCTCCGGCCTGACCTGTTGTGCCGCCGCCGTGAACCTTAGCGATAACATCAAATTTACCTTCTGTACCGGTGATAACTAAAGGTCTTCTTACTTCTCTCTTAACGAGTTCCAGTCCAAAGTAATCGTCGAGCTTTTTGCCATTTACTACGATTTCACCTTTTCCGGGAAGTAATCTAACTCTTGCAACAGCAGACTTTCTTCTGCCTGTACCATAATTCTGTAACTGTGCCATTTACTGATTTCCTCCCTTCTTAGAAATTCCATACTTCAGGTTTCTGAGCCTGATGTTTATGTTCAGGACCTACGTAAACCTTTAACTTTGTATACATCTGTCTTCCAAGTCTTCCTTTTGGAAGCATACCTTTGATTGCGTGTTTTAAAACCTCTTCAGGTTTTCTGTCAAGCAGCTTTTCGAGAGTTATCTCTCTGAGACCACCCGGATAACCTGTGTGGTGCTTGTAAACTTTCTGCTTCATCTTATTTCCTGTAACTGCGATTTTTTCTGCATTTACGATAATAACATAATCACCTGTATCTACGTGCGGTGTATAAATCGGTTTTTTCTTTCCTCTTAAAATTGAAGCAACTTCAGATGCCAATCTGCCAAGGTTCTTGCCTTCAGCATCGATTACGTACCATTTTCTTTCAACTTCATGAGGTTTAGCGATAAATGATTTCATTTTAATCTACCTCTCATATAATATCAAATTATTGTCGTTTATTGATTTATATGCCGCGGCGTTTCACCCCACCTTGGCTCAGGAAATCACCCTGTTTGCTCTGAGATTGCCGGGGCTAATGGCTTTCGTCAGAACATAGCATAAATATTATAATCATACAAAATTATATTGTCAATAAATTTTCAAAAGAAACTTCTTGATATTTGCAAGAAAATGGCTTAGAATTAGGACGATATATTACGTTTAGGAAAAATCATCGGCAAAAACCGAAAATTGAAACATTAAAGTGCGCAGTGAGCGAGAAAGGACATACATATGGGAAAAGTATATTTATTTGAACATCCGCTGATTCAGCATAAATTATCTATTTTGAGAGATAAAGACACGCCGGTCAAAGATTTCAGAGAGCTGGTGAGAGAAATATCAATGCTCATGGCTTATGAAGTAACAAGAGATCTCGAACTTGAAGATGTGGAAATCGAAACACCTATTTGCAAGGCAAAGTTTAAAAGATTAAAGGGCGAGGATATCGGAATTATTCCAGTTCTCAGAGCAGGTCTTGGCATGGTTGACGGTATGCTTGAGCTTGTTCCTAATGCAAAGGTTGGACACATAGGAATGTATCGCGATCCGGAAACTAAGAAACCGATCGAGTATTATTGCAAACTTCCTGAGGATATTGACAAGAGAAGGCTCATTATAGTAGACCCTATGCTTGCAACCGGCGGTTCATCTACTGCTGCAATAGATCTTCTCAAAGAAAAGGGAGGCGTTAAGATTTCGCTCATGTGCCTTATTGCCGCTCCTGAGGGCGTGAAAGCAGTGCAGGAAGCTCATCCTGATGTTGATATTTTCATTGCTGCACTTGATGAAAAGCTTAACGAGCACGCATATATTGTTCCTGGTCTGGGCGATGCGGGCGACAGAATTTTCGGAACAAAATAACGAAAGAGTAAATAAACGAAGGATAACGACTAAATAAACACGAGCAGTCAGTCTATGCAGGTAGGCCGGCTGCTTTTTCTTAGCGGGTTTTAGTGTAAAAGCCCTAAAATCGAGAAATTTTGTTTTTGTCGGGAAATTTTGTTTTTTTGTCGTTGACAAACATATTCTGTTGAAGTATGCTAAGTCAGATGGCTATTTTTATACAATATTTATAAGGAGGAAAACATGGACAGAAGTAAAATTATCCAGGTAGATGAGAAAGTCCCTTTTGGGAAATGGATACCGTTGAGCATTCAGCATACATTTGCAATGTTTAGTGCATCTGTATTAGTTCCTTGGCTTTTGGGAATTAATCCGGCTGTAGTATTGCTCATGAATGGTATCGGTACACTTATTTTCATTTTTATCACAAAAGGAAAGGCACCGGCTTATTTAGGCTCCAGTTTTGCTTTTCTTTCACCAACATTTTTAATATTAGCTAATCCTAACATGGGATATCAATATGCATTAGGTGGATTCGTTGTTACGGGTCTTATTTTTTGCGCACTTGCAATTCTTATCAAGTTTGTTGGAACGGGCTGGATTGACGTACTTCTTCCACCGGCTGCAATGGGACCGATCGTAGCTCTGATAGGTCTGGAGCTTGCAGGGACTGCGGCATCTAACGGCGGCCTGATTTTAAGTGACACTTATACGCAGATAAATCCAAAATTTGTTGCAGTATTTATCATAACTTTGGCAGTAGCTGTATTCGGACAGGTTCTTTTCAGAGGCTTTGCGGCAGCAATAGCTATCCTGATTTCAATTATTGTCGGATATGTGGCTGCGCTTTGCATGGGTCTGGTAGACTTTTCAACTGTTACAGAGGCTTCATTGGTTGCTATGCCAAACTTCTCTTTCCCGAAGTTTGATGCGGCTGCAATTTTGATTATAATTCCGGCTTCGCTGGTTGTAATTTCAGAACATATCGGTCATCAGGTTGTAACGAGTGAAATCGTCGGCAGAGACCTGCTCAAAGATCCGGGACTTCACAGATCGCTTCTTTCAGATGGTATTTCTACAACTTTATCCGGTTTATGCGGTTCTGTACCTACGACAACATATGGCGAAAACATCGGCGTAATGGCTGTAACAAAGGTTTACAGCGTATGGGTAATCGGCGGAGCGGCTATATTTCGATAATTCTCGGATTTATCGGCAAAGCGTCGGCTCTCATCCAGACGATTCCAAGCCCTGTTATGGGCGGCGTCAGCTTCCTGCTTTATGGTATGATTGCGGCTTCCGGGCTCAGACTTTTAGTTGACAAAAAGGTCAATTTTGCAAAACCGAGAAATCTCGCGCTCACATCTGTTGTATTCGTTACCGGTCTTTCCGGCGCATATATAAAGGTAGGCGAAGTTCAGCTTACAGGAATGTGCCTTGCAACTATCGTAGGCATGGCTCTGGGTCTGATATTCTTCCTTATCGATAAGGCTGGCATTGCTAACGATGCTGAATAAGGGGATTGAAAGCAATTCGTCTGAAAAAAGCAATTCGTCTGAAAACGGTTCAGACGCAGGATTATAAAATACAGGCAGAAAAAAGATTTTGAAGAGGCGGTTTGAACTGCCTCTTTTTTTGAGCTTATATGCAAATTACATGCGAACTGAGAATTTTTTGTGAAAATCATTTTAAAAGCGGCGGATTTCTGATAGAATATTTGAAAACAGATTGTTCAGTGAGGTAGAGGATAAATGGAAGAATTCAGAACTTTAGTATTATATAGAACGAAACACGGAAGCACAAGAAAATATGCGAATTGGATTGCCGACGCGCTCAACGGTGATGTGATGGAGGCTGACAAGAAAACCGCAAGTGACTGGGGTCTGAGAATGGGCGGATACGATATGGTCATTTTTGGTGGGAATCTTAATGCGAGC
>CAVIBE010000016.1:5123-5755 GCA_963640885.1 Oscillospiraceae bacterium
GCATAAACGGTCTCAAAGAATTTAGAGCTGTCAAGGCAAGAAATCCGGTTGAAAACGTGGCTTATTTTTGCGTAGGCTCATGGCCTGAATCAGAGGAAACGACCCAAACACATCTGCAAAGCAATTTTACCGCTCAGGAGTTGGAGCAGGGAGTAGATTTGTTTTATTGCAGAGGCAGATTGGACTATATCGGACTTGGCTTTATAGATAAGCGAATAATGGGCGGTCTGATGAAGGCGATTTTGAAGAAGTATCCGGAGGACAGATCTCAAGGCGAAGCTGAGATTCTTGAGGCATATACTGATGATGTGGACTGGTCAGGAAGATATTATATTCAGCCGCTTATAGATCACGTTAAGTCGTTAATGACCGAAGAGCAGAGAGCTTATATGGAGCCTTTGGCTGCGGCGAGAGTGGCTGAGAGAATGGCGCAGGAAGAAGTAGAAGATGCTGAATGGGAAGCTGAGATGCTCAGAAGAGAAGAGCTTTATCAGGAAAATCTGCAAAAAGAAGAAGCGGATAAAATCCGAAGAATGAGCAAGAAGCAAAGAGAAAGATATTTTGCGGCAAAAGCGGCAAAAGAACAAGCTGAGGCTATGGACGAGGATTCTGAGCTTTTGGCGGGCGACGAA
>CAVIBE010000017.1:0-6667 GCA_963640885.1 Oscillospiraceae bacterium
TACAAATACTTGAAGGACTTGAGGCTGTAAGAAAAAGACCGGGTATGTATATAGGTTCTACCGGTACAAACGGTCTCCATCATTTGGTTTATGAGATTGTTGATAACAGTATTGATGAAGCTTTGGCGGGATATTGTAAAAATATTACAGTTAAAATAAAAAGCGATAATTCAATAGAAGTTGAAGATGACGGGCGTGGTATGCCTGTTGATATTCATCCAAAGATGAAAAAACCTGCTGTTGAAGTAATTCATACTGTACTTCATGCCGGAGGAAAATTCGGCGGTGGCGGATATAAGGTATCTGGCGGACTTCATGGCGTAGGCGCATCTGTAGTAAATGCTTTATCTGAAAATATGACAGTTGAGGTTAAAAGAGATGGAAACCTCTATAAACAAACTTATTCAAGGGGTAAGGTAACATCAAAGCTTGAGATAGTAGGAACGTCTAAAAAAACAGGTTCAATAACATGGTTTAAACCTGATCCTGAGATTTTTGACGAGGTTGAATTTAATTATTCGACTATTGAGCACAGACTCAGGGAAATGGCTTTTTTAAATAAAGGCATAAGTATAACTCTTATAGATGAGAGAGTTTCTCCTCACAAAAAGGATGTTTTTTGTTATGAGGGCGGAATAAAAGAGTTTGTAAAATATCAGAACAGAGGAAAAGAAGTAATTCATAAGGATATAATATATTTTGAAGTTATAAAAGAAGGCTACGAGATGGAAGTAGCTATGCAATATACTGACAGATTTAACGAAAATGTATTTTCTTATGCTAATAATATAAATACTACTGAAGGTGGATTTCATTTAAGCGGATTTAAGTCTGCTTTAACGAGAGTGCTGAACGATTATGCGAGAAAAAATAATATTCTCAAAGAAAAAGACGATAATTTACAGGGCGAGGACGTAAGAGAGGGTCTCACGGCTATTATTTCGGTAAAGCTTGAAAATCCTCAGTTTGAAGGACAGACTAAAACCAAGCTCGGAAATAGCGAAATGAAAGGTTTTGTTGAAACTTCAACAAATGACAGACTGACTGCATTTTTAGAGCAGAATCCTCAGCAGGCAAAGAGCATAATAGAAAAGTGTATAAAAGCATTCAGAGCGAGAGAAGCTGCGCGAAAAGCAAGAGATTTAACAAGAAGAAAGGGAGCTTTAGATTCCTTTACTCTTCCGGGAAAACTTGCTGATTGTTCGGAAAAAGACCCTAAGCTTTGCGAAATATTTTTAGTCGAGGGTGATTCCGCCGGCGGAAGTGCCAAGCAGGGACGAGACAGAAGCAGACAGGCAATTTTACCTTTAAGAGGTAAGATTATGAATGTTGAAAAAGCCAGACTTGATAAAATACTCAATTCTGATGAAATAAAGAATATGATAACGGCGTTTGGTTGTGGCGTAGGAAGCGATTTTAATATAGAAAAGCTCAGATATGATAAAATCATAATCATGACCGATGCTGACGTTGACGGCGCTCATATAAGTACGCTTTTGCTTACATTCTTTTTCAGATATATGCTTCCTCTTATTGAGCTTGGGCATGTTTATCTTGCTATGCCGCCTTTGTACAAGGTTTCGAAGGGAAAGAAAGAAACTTATGTTTATACTGATAAAGAATTAGATAAGCTTCTTGATGAAATAGGAAGACAGGGTGTAAATCTTCAGAGATATAAGGGTCTTGGTGAGATGGATCCTGAGCAGCTTTGGGATACGACAATGAATTATAACGACAGAACTATAATTCAGGTTACTATCGAAGATGCGGCGGCAGCCGACGAGGTATTTTCAGTGCTCATGGGCGATAAAGTTCCGCCAAGAAGAAAATTTATTGAAGAAAATGCTCATTATGTTAAGAATTTGGATATTTAGGAGGGTGACAGATGGACAATATTATAGATAATAGCAAAGTCATCCAGAGAAATATAAGTGATCAGATGGAGAGAGCTTATATTGATTATGCGATGAGTGTAATCATAGGCAGAGCTCTTCCTGATGTAAGAGATGGACTTAAACCGGTACACAGAAGAATACTTTATTCTATGGATGAGCTTTCCATGCATCCTGATAAACCTTACAGAAAATCTGCGAGACTTGTCGGTGAAGTTCTCGGTAAATACCATCCTCACGGCGATTCTTCGGTATATGATGCAATGGTTCGTCTTGCTCAGGACTTTTCGATGAGATATATGCTCGTTGACGGTCACGGTAACTTTGGTTCTGTTGACGGCGACGGCGCAGCCGCAATGAGATATACGGAAGCCAGAATGGCGAAACTTTCTCTTGAGATGCTAAGAGACATAGACAAAGAAACGGTAGATTTTATGCCTAACTTTGATGAATCTCTTCAGGAGCCTGTCGTTCTTCCGGCAAAATTTCCGAATCTTCTCGTAAACGGTTCTAATGGTATTGCTGTAGGTATGGCAACGTCTATTCCTCCGCACAATTTAGGAGAGGTTATAGATGCCGTTGTTAAGATGATAGATGATAAGGATGCTACTGTTGAGGATCTGATAAAGATAGTTAAGGGTCCGGATTTTCCAACGGGAGCGATGATTCTCGGAAAATCGGGAATAAAAGAGGCTTACAGGACAGGACAGGGCAAGGTTCTCGTAAGGTCTAAGGTTGAAATAGAAGAGGGTTCAAGAGGAAAGCAGCAGATAATAGTAACTGAGATTCCTTATCAGGTTAATAAAGCTGCTCTTATAGAAAAAATAGCTGAGCTTGTAAAGGATAAGAAGATAGATCAGATTGCCGATTTAAGGGATGAGTCTGACAGAAAAGGTATGCGTATAGTTATAGAGCTTAAAAAAGACGCAAATCCGCATATAGTTCTCAACAGGCTTTACAAACATACTCAGATGCAGAATACTTTCAGCATAATAATGCTGGCTATAGCTGACGGAAAACCTAAGCTGATGAATCTGTATGAAATCCTCACATATTACTTAAATCATCAAAAAGATGTTATCACGAGAAGAACTATCTTTGATTTGAGAAAGGCTGAGGACAGGGCTCACATCTTAGAGGGTTTAAGAATAGCTCTCGACAATATAGACGAAATAATCAGGATTATACGTTCAAGCTATAATGATGCTAAGACAAAATTAATGGAAAGCTTCGGGCTGACTGACATTCAGGCTCAGGCGATACTCGATATGAGGCTGGCAAGATTGCAAGGTCTGGAACGCGAAAAAATCGAGCAGGAATATTCCGAGCTTATGAAAAAAATTGAATGGTATAAAAAAGTGCTTGCAAATGAAGATCTTTTGATGAATATTATTAAAGAAGAGCTTTTAGAGATTAAAAACAAGTATAATGATGAGAGAAGAACTCAGATAACCGCTGATTCAGACGAAATTGAAGAAGAGGATCTTATCAATGAAGAAGAAGTTGCGATAACTTTGACTCATTTGGGATATATAAAGAGAGTATCTGCTGATTCATATAAAAATCAGAAACGAGGCGGCAAAGGCATAACTGGCATGACCACCAGAGAAAACGATTTTGTAAAGCAGATGATAATAACTTCAACTCATAATTATATAATGTTCTTTACCAATATGGGTAAGATGTATAGAATAAAGGCTTATGAGATAATTGACGGACAGAGGCTTTCAAAAGGAACTCCGATAGTTAATTTCCTCAACTTGTCGAGCGGCGAAAAGGTAACTGCTATGATTCCTATTAAGGAATATTCTGACAACGAATATATGGTATGTGTTACTAAAAAGGGAATTATCAAGAAAACTGAGATATCTCAGTTTGACACTTCCAGAAAAACAGGTATTATGGCTATAAGCCTTAAAGATGGCGACAGTCTTATCAGTATCGCTAAAACGGTCGGAAACAGCGAGATTGTTTTGGTAACGAGAAAAGGAAAGTCGATAACCTTTAAGGAAGATGAAGTAAGACCTATGGGAAGAGTTGCCGGCGGCGTAAGGGCTATTTTACTCGAAGACGATGACGAAGTGGTTGCTATGGAGCTCAAGAAAAAAGGCGAAGAGCTTTTAGTTGTAACTCAATATGGCTTCGGTAAGAGAACTAATATGAAGGAATACAAGCTTCAGGCAAGAGGCGGAAAAGGAATGCTTACTTATGATAAGTCTAAGATAAGAAAAACCGGTGAGCTTGTTGGAGCTTTGTCTGTAACAGAAGATGACGAAATCATGCTTATAAATTCCGATGGTATAATAATAAGGATGAGCGTATCAGAGGTCAGTGTACTTGGCAGGGCTACTCAGGGAGTTAAGCTCATGAAGGTAGCTGACGATGCGAACATAATTTCAATAGCAAAGGTTGTTAAGCATGAAGAAGACGATGATGATAAAGAAAAACAGATGAGCATAGAAATAAATAGGGGATAAGTTATGAAACCAAAAGTTTTTTCAGGCGTTCAGCCTACAGGAAATATACATTTAGGAAATTATATCGGCGCATTAAGACAGTTCGTTGAGCTTCAGGACGATATGGATTGCGTATATTGCATAGTTGATATGCACTCTATTACTGTTCCTCAAGACCCTGTGCAGCTTAGAAAGACTACGCTTGACGTGGCTGCATTGTACCTCGCGGTAGGTCTTGATCCTAAAAAATCAGTAATATTTGTTCAGTCAACTGTGCCTCAACATGCAGAGCTGTCATGGATACTTACCTGTAATTCGTATACCGGTGAGCTTAGCCGAATGACTCAGTTTAAAGATAAAAGCAAGGGCAGCGAATCTGCTCCTACGGGTCTTTTTACATATCCGCTTTTAATGGCTGCTGATATTCTGCTCTATGATGCTAATTTTGTGCCTGTTGGCAACGACCAGAAACAGCATATTGAGCTGACGAGGGACTTAGCTGTAAGATTTAATAACAAATATGGTGATACTTTTGTTGTGCCTGATTATAAGGGAATTGAGGTAGGCGCAAGAATAATGGCTCTTGACGAACCTACTAAAAAGATGAGTAAGAGTGCTGAGAATATTCACAGCAGAATTTCGCTTTTAGATCCTCCTGAAAAGGTTAAAAAATCGATAATGAAATCGACGACGGATTCTGAGGGCATAATAAGATTTGATGTTAAGGAAAAATCGGGAATCAGTAATCTTTTGACTATTTACAGCGTTTTCTCGGGAAAGAAAATTGATGAAATAGTTGCTGATTATGAAGGCAGCGGTTATGGACAGTTTAAAAAGGATCTCGTTGAAATAGTAAATGAACATCTCAGCCCGATCCGTGATAAATTCAGTGAAATAAGAGAATCAGAAGAATTAGTAAAAATTCTTAAAGATGGCGGCGAAAGAGCCGGCGCTATCGCAGAAAAAACAATGAAGAGAGTAAGAGAAAAAGTAGGTTTTATTAGTCTGTAGTGTATAGCACAGAGTGTATTAAAGGAGTTGGTAATGATGATGCTTGCAAACAGAACAAAGCTTATATCTCCATCATTTACTATTGGAATCAGCACAAAGGTTGTGGAGCTGAATGAACAGGGTAGAGATATAATTAATTTAAGTGTAGGGGAACCTGATTTCAGGGTTCCGGAAAGGGCGAAAGAGTCTATCATGGAGGCGCTTAAAAATAATTATACGAAATACGACAAGGTTCCGGGGCTTATTGAGCTGAGAAGGGCTATTTCAAAAAAATTAAAGGAAGAAAATAATGTAGATTATGAGCCTGACCAGATAGTAGTTTCTAACGGAGCTAAGCAAGCGATAGTAAATGTAATGCTTGCTACCGCAAATTTAGGCGACGAGGTTCTTATACCTGTTCCCTATTGGACCAGTTATCCTGAGATAGTTAAATTATGTGGAGGAGTTCCGGTTATTGTTTATCCTGAGGATACTGAAACTTATAAAATAAGTGTCAAGGATCTTGAAAAAGCGCTGACGGACAAAACGAAAATTCTGTTTTTCAACAATCCGTCAAATCCGTCCGGTATAGTTTATACAAGAGATGAAATAGAAAAAATCGCTAATTTCTGCTTAGAGCATAACATTTGGATAATGAGCGATGAAATCTATGAGAGATTCTGTTTTGAAGAAGAATACATAAGTATCGGAACAATGGGTGATGCGATAAAAGACATAACTATTATTGTAAACGGTCTTTCAAAATCTGCTTCTATGACGGGATTGAGAATCGGTTATACGGCAAGCTCAAAGGAAGTAGCCAAGGCTATATCTGCGATGCAAGGGCATTTGACTTCGCATCCTGCAACAACTTCTCAATGGGCTGCATATACGGCGCTTACGGAATGTCGCGACCAGATAAATGCGCAGCGTGAGGTTTATAGAAAAAGAAGAAAGCTGCTTCTTGACAGACTTGACAAAATGAAGGATATATCTTATATGAATCCGGCGGGAGCTTTTTATATAATGGTAAACTTCGCAAAATACAAGGATAAGATAAAATATGACGGTTCGTTTTCTATAGCATTAAGCGAAAAGCTTCTTGATGAAGCGAATGTTGCCGTAGTTCCGGGAATAGCTTTTGGAGTAGACGATTATGTAAGACTTTCTTATGCTGTAAACGAGGTAAGTTTAAACAAAGCTCTTGACAGAATAGAAAGCTTTATAAACAATTTGTCGTAAGGAACGGTTCACAACCGTTCCTTATAAACGTGCATTTTGGGGCGATTCGCCGTAGAAAACGCTTCATAACCGTTCCGTGAACAATGC
>CAVIBE010000017.1:6677-15596 GCA_963640885.1 Oscillospiraceae bacterium
TCTCTGCTCTAAGAGAAAACTTAGAGCCACAAAAGTCCACAGGGAGGTGAAAAAAGATGAAAAAATACGAAGTTATGTTCATTCTCGATACAGCATTAGCTGAAGAGCAGAAAACAGCTTTAATCGATATGGCTAAAGAGGTTATCGCTGCTGACGGAGAAGTAACAAAGGAAGACATCTGGGGTGCAAGAAAGCTTGCTTATCCTATTGAAAAGAAATTTGATGGATATTATGTAGTTCTCGAATTCAACGCTAATCCTGAACTTCCAAAAGAGTTAGAAAGAAAGCTCAGAATCACAGACGGTGTTATGAGACAGATGATTATCTGTAAAGAAGACTAATAGGAGGCTGCTATGAATTCTGTAACATTAGTTGGCAGGTTGACAAGAGATCCTGACCTGAGATATGCAGCCGGATCACAAACTGCTGTAACGAGATTTACTTTAGCTGTTGATAGGCCTTTTTCTAAAAATAAAGAAACTGATTTTATAGGAATTGTTGTTTTTGGAAGATCTGCTGAAAATTGCGGGACTTATCTATCAAAAGGAAGTCTTGTAGGAGTTCAGGGAAGAATTCAAACCGGCTCTTATGAAACAAAAACCGGAGAGAAAAGATATACGACCGATGTTGTTGCAGATAGAGTAGAATTTCTCCAAAGAGCTTCAGGAAATACAAATAATAATAATTCTAACCAGTTTGAAGCGAAAAGCAGAAACAATTACCAGGATAATTTTGGTATGAGCGGTGATCTCGGATCAGATGCAGGAATACCTGACGGTTTCCACGCATTCGATGATGACGATGATGATAATATACCATTTTAAATTTTCAGATAGGAGGATAAGCTGACATGATGATGGATAAAAGACGCATGAACAGAAGAAAAAAAGTGTGTCAGTTTTGTGCTGATAAAGCAGAAAATATAGATTACAAAGATGTTGAAAAATTAAAGAAATATGTCACTGAAAGAGGTAAGATTTTACCTAAGAGAATAACAGGAACTTGTGCTGTTCATCAGAGAGAAGTGACAACAGCTATTAAGAGAGCAAGAATGGTAGCATTGCTTCCATATACACAGGACTAAGATAATTAGAAGAAGCGAGCAATCGCTTCTTTCTGTGTTTTTATCTGTATTTTACGAAAGGAATCGAATGGAAAATAAGAAAAAAACAGAAGCGATAAGATTAGGAATAACGGCAGTGATTTTAATGTCTTTGCTGGGAGCTTTCGGGGGAATGCTTCCGTTTTCCGGAATATTGTTATATATTATTTCCATATTGTTTTTTATAAGCGCAAAGAGGTATGGTTTTATATTCACTCTTCCTTTTTTGATAATGTCATATGTCATTATAGCATTTGCGACTTCGTTCAGCACGGCTATAGCGGACGTTTTATCACCGGGACTTAGCGCAGCGTTAATGGGGGAGCTTTTGAAGCTTAATCGCAGTCAGGGAGAAATCCTGGGAAAAGGCATATTAATCGGGATGTTGTGCAACTTATCTTCTTTGATAGCTTTGAAGTTGGTAGAAAACGTATCTCTTATCGATGAGATGAGAAAAAGTGTCGAAACGGTTGTTTATTCTGCGATTGATAAAGAAGAGCTTACCATATATTCGGCACAGACTTTGAAATATGCTTATGAAGGTATGCTTAGCATGGTACCGTCGTTTCTTATATCCTCTGTGATAATAGGGACATTCTTCATATATTATATGGGATGTGCTCTGCTCAGAAGAAGAGGAGAAGAGATGCCTAAGTATTTTCCTTTCGCAAGTTTTTCGTTTTCAAGAAATATATTTTGGGGTTGCATTTTAATATTCGTTTTAGGATATGTGGCAGGATTAACAGGGATTTTAGATACAAATGTGCTTATGCTCAATATAACTGTAATTACGTGGATGGTATTTTGTATTCAGGGGCTTGCGGTAATGATATACCTGACAAGTATATTGAAATTTTCAAGAATATTTTTTATAATTTTTGTATGTTTGCTTATAATGAGCATAGCCGGAACAGCAGTTTTATTCCTGGTGGGAGTTTTAGATATAATGATAAATATCAGAAAAAGGATAGCTGCTAAACGAGGGTGATTATATGAAAGAAAGATTTATAGATAAATTTGTACAGCCGAGACTTCAGACAACAGCAATTGTTTGTATTCTCATGATTTTTGCAATGATGTATTTTAATACCTTAATCGGAGTTGCAGGAATTCTGCTTTTAGGCGGAGCGATTTTTTATGAGGGTTATGCAAACCAGAAAAAGAAAAAGGCTTTTTCTGATTATATAGAAAATCTGGCAGGGGAAATGGATATGACGGTTAAGAAAAATATCGTAACAAATCCGCTTCCTATATGTATTGCGGACAGAGAGGGTCATCTCGAATGGTATAACCGTAAATTCGGAGAGTTTTTTGCAGAGGAAGAGCTGATATATAAAAATATACACAACCTCATTCCGGCGTTTAAAATGGACGAAATTTTAAAGAAAAATCCGGACGATATCCCTTTACAGGTAAATATCAATGACAGGACATATAGGGTAATATCTACAAATGCTGTTGAAGATGAAGAAAACGATAAGATGTTTGTTTTCTATTTCATCGATGTTACTACTTTTGAAAATTTAAAGAGAATAAACAAGGACGAAAAAGCCTGTGCAATGTATATCTTTATAGATAACTATGATGAAATTATGCTCAGAGCGTCTGAAGACAAAAAAGTCGAGCTTCAGACACAGATAGAGAGAGAAATAAGACAGTTTGCGCAGAAAAATATCGCTCCTGTAATTAAATATGACGATGACAAATACTATATGATTCTGGATAATAAACATCTGGATAATATAGCTGAAAATAAATTTACGATACTTGACGAAGTAAGAAAAATTGAGACAGACATAGATCTTCCGGTATCACTGAGCATAGGCGTTGGCGCTGCGGGCAAAACTTACCTTCAAAACCACGAGTATTCTCAGGCTGCGATAGAGCTTGCACAGGGCAGAGGCGGAGACCAGGCAGTTGTAAAAAAGATAAATACGATTGATTATTATGGCGGCAGGCTTCAGGCTGTAGAAAAGAGAAATAAAGGAAAATCCAGAATAATGTCTCATGCTCTTCAAAGGATGATAGAGCAGTCTTCGGAAGTGCTGATAATGGGGCATAAAAATGCGGACATGGACGCTTTCGGAGCTGCCGTAGGAATACAGGCGCTGTCTAAAAAATGCAATAAATCTTCTGGGATAGTAATGGATTTCATAGGCGAATCTTTGGTAGGATTGTATAATTACGTTAAAGATACCGGAAAGTTCACGATAATAAATTCAGAGAAAGCTTTATCAATAATTGATAAAGACACTTTGCTGGTAGTTGTGGATACGCATAATCCGCTTTATACGGAGTGCCCGGAGCTGTTAGAAAAAACTGAAAAAATAGTAGTCATAGACCACCACAGAAAGATGGAAATGTCAATCGAGAATCCGATTTTGGCATATATGGAATCTTACGCTTCATCAACTTGTGAGCTTGTAACAGAAATAATCGAGTATGCAGGAAAGGATATAATAGGAAAGATCGAGGCGGACGCACTTTTAGCGGGAATAACGCTCGATACTAAGCATTTTTCATCTCAGTCGGGAGTTAGAACTTTTGAAGCGGCTTCGTATTTGAGAAGACTGGGCGCAGATACTTCGAAGATAAGAAAATTCTTCCAGGTAGACCCTAACCTTTTCAGAGTTAAGGCAAAGGCTGTCGTAGATGCAGAGCTTATAAAACTGCCGAACGGAGTAAATATCGCATTTACAAAATGTGGAGAAGTAAACGAAAATATAGGTCTCATAGCCGCTCAGACTGCGGACGAAATGTTGGAAATCAGAGGAGTAAGCGCCGCAATCGTTTTTGGAATTAACGAAAAAGGCGAAGTTATGATAAGCGCAAGATCTATAGGTGAGATAAATGTCCAGATACTTATGGAAAAAATGGGCGGCGGCGGTCATTTGAATACGGCAGGCGCTCAGGTAAAAATGAGTATGGCGGATGCCGAGATTATGCTTAAAAATATAATAAATGAGCAAATGGGAGAAAGGAGACAAAAGTAAAATGAAGGTAATAGTTCTTAAAGATACAAAAAATGTAGGAAAAAAAGGCGATTTAAAAAACGTAAGCGACGGTTATGCAAAGAATTTTCTCATTCCTAAAGGAATCGTAGTTGAGGCTACGGACGCAAATATAAGAGATTTGGAAAGAAAAAGAGCAGCTGACGCAGAAAAAAGAGCTACAGATAAGGCAAGTGCAGAGGTTCTTAAAGCAAAATTGGCTGAAATCGATGTAAAGCTTCAGACAAAAGCTGGAGAAGGCGGAAGAGTTTTCGGCTCAGTAACGTCAAAAGATATTTCGGATGCGCTCAATGAGCAATATGGAATTGAAATAGATAAAAAGAAGATTGTTCTGAGCAATCCTATAAAGCAGGTCGGTGAATATACGGTTGAAGCGAAGCTCTATCAGGAGGTAACCGGTAGCTTTAAAGTGACAATAACAGCTCTTTAATAAGTGGTGTTGTCTATGAGTAGTCAGGTTGCGGAAAGAATCCCTCCTCAAAACGAGGAAGCGGAAAAAGCGGTTTTAGGGGCTGTAATGATAGATAAGGATGCATTGATGAATGTGTCCGATATGCTCAAACCGTCGGATTTTTATAGAGAGGGACATAAAGAGATTTTTTCGGTTGCCCTGGACCTTTATAAGAAAAACGAGCCGGTTGATATCTTGACAGTCGCAGAGGAACTGAAGAGGAGAAAAAGTCTTGAAGCTATAGGCGGACGTGCTTATCTTGGAATGCTTACGGCGGCTGTGGTTTCTACGGGAAACATTCAGCAATATGCTAAAATAATAGAAGAAAAAGCGATTTTGCGCGGACTTATACAGGCTTCGGCTGACACGATGGAGGAAGGTTATTCTGCTGAAAAGGACGCTTCTGAAATTCTGGAAGCGGCGGAGCAGAGGGTTTTTGCCATATCTCAGAACAGGCAGAAAAAAGGGCTGTCGCATATAGGCGAGGTTCTTGTTAAAAATATAAATACAATACAAATGCTTACCGAGAAAAAGGGCGATTTGAGAGGTTTGACAACCGGATTTAAGGCGCTTAACGACGTCACTTCGGGACTTCAAAAAGCGGATCTGATAATTCTCGCGGCAAGACCGTCTATGGGAAAAACTGCATTTGCGCTCAATATTGCTACGAATGCGGCTAAAGCGGGCGGAAAAGTTTTGATTTTCAGCCTTGAAATGTCGGAAGAGCTCCTTACCGAGAGAATATTGAGTACGGAAGCTCTTGTAGAAATAAAGCATATGCGTGAAGGCACTATAGACGACGAAGAGTGGGCAATGATAAGCGATGCTGCGGAAAGACTTGATAAGCTTGAGATAATGATAGACGACACGCCAGGCATTTCGGCTTTGGAAATAAAAAATAAGTGCAAGAGAATGAAAATGGAAAAAGGCTTGGACCTTGTGGTTATAGATTATCTTCAGCTCATGACTTTTGAGGGAAAGGCTGAGAGCAGACAGCTTGAAATTTCAGCTCTCACGAGGTATTTGAAGCAGCTTGCAAGGGAAATAGACTGCCCGGTAATAGTGCTGTCGCAGCTTTCCAGAGCGGTGGAAGCAAGAAAGGGCGATGAGAAAAAACCTGTTCTTTCGGACTTGAGAGAATCGGGGTCAATTGAGCAGGATGCCGATATAGTAATGTTTCTTTATAGAGAGGATTATTACAAAAAAGAGGAATCGACCAGACCTAATGAGTGTGATGTAATAATCGCAAAACACAGAAACGGACCTACAGATACTGTTGTTCTGACCTGGGTTGGAAAATATACTAAATTCAGCGATATGGTTCAGCAGAATGTAAATATATAAAATATACAAATAATAAGAAGGTGTTTAAAGAATGTCAGGATTGGTTATAGTAGGAACTCAGTGGGGTGACGAAGGAAAAGGTAAGATGATCGATTATTTGTCAAAGAAGGCGGATATCGTAGTAAGAGGTCAGGGCGGAAATAATGCAGGTCATACTGTTGTTGTTGGCGGCAAAAAATACGCGCTTCATCTCATTCCTTCAGGGATTTTATATGATGACACAATAAACATAATAGGAAATGGCGTGGTTGTCGATCCGAAAGGTTTTTTTGAAGAGCTTGAAACCTTAAAGAATGAAGGAATAAAAACTGAGGGAAAGATTTTTATCAGTGAAAGAGCTCATATTGTATTTCCTTATCACAAGATAATTGATGAATTGTCTGAAAAAGCAAGGGGAAAGGACGATATAGGAACAACTAAGAAGGGTATCGGTCCGTGTTATATGGACAAAATTGAGCGTTCGGGTCTTAGAGCGTGCGATATGCTTGAGGACAGTTTTGTGGAAAGACTCGGACATGTAATTGATATAAAAAATCAGATAATAACTAAGTTATATGGCGGTAAGCCTCTTGATAAGCAGCAGATTATAGATGATTATGTGGAATATGGCAAGAGGATGGCTCCATATATCAAGGATACTTCGGTTATGATTGACGAGGCTTCAAAAGCGGGCAAGAAGATTTTGTTTGAGGGTGCTCAAGGGTCGCTTCTTGATGTTGATCTTGGAACTTATCCATATGTAACAAGCTCTCATCCGATTTCCGGAGGGTTTATGACTGGTTGCGGCGTTGGTCCTCAGGTTATAAATGAGGTTATCGGTATTTCAAAGGCATATACTACAAGGGTTGGCAAGGGTCCTTTTGTTACGGAGGAGGATAATGAGACTGGTGAGAGGATTCGTATAGCCGGTCATGAGTTTGGAACGACGACCGGAAGACCGAGAAGATGTGGCTGGTTTGATGGTGTTGTTGTAAAATATGCTTCAAGAATCAGTGGTGTTACTGGTCTTTCGCTGATGCTTTTGGATGTTTTGACTGGTTTTGATACGTTAAAGCTCTGTATAGCGTATAAATTTGGTGATGAAGTGATTGAGCATTTCCCGGCAAGTCTTGAGAAACTCGGAAAATGTGAGCCTATATATAAGGAGCTTCCGGGCTGGAAGGAAGATATAACAAAATGTAAGTCTTATGATGAGCTTCCTAAGGAAGCGAAGGATTATATTGCGGCAATAGAGGAAATTACCGGTGTTCCTGTGAAGATTGTTTCGACGGGTCCGGACAGAACCCAGACAATCATCAGAGAAGAGGTATTCTCGTCGTAGGGAACGTGCCTGTTTGCCGTTCCGTAAAAACGTGCATTTTCCAACGTTTCGCTGTAGGAAGCGGTTCGTAACCGTTCCGTGCAAACGTCCGCACGTTTTCAATCCAATATATGCAATTTCGTAAGGAACGACCTGTGTTGTCGTTCCTTTTTTAACGCAAATCCTAAATTAACCGGTTTTCCATTAATTTTTGCGTCAGGCAAACGCATTTTTCGCCGTTATCCAAATAACCGGTATCCTTACATCTCGGACACTCGTATATCGGGTTGAGATAATCCCCGGGATAACCCGCCTTTTCCAACGTACCGGTCTTTTCTTTTCTCAAATTCCGCATTTCCTTTTCGATGGTTTTGTAAACCGGATCTTTTGACTGACCGCTCAAAACAAGCTTTAACCGTTTCGGATTAAGCTCCTTCAGCTCCTCGTCGATTTCCTTTATTCTCGGGAAACGCGAATAAATTTCATTCAAACGCCTTTCGGCTTCCTGCTTGTTCTTCGCCCTGATATCCTTATACAGCTTGTCAATCTGAGCAACCGTAGGCTTCCTCTTGCCCGAGGAAGATACCTGATTACCATCCTTCCAATCTTTAAGTATAGTATTTATGTAATTGATACTCGGATTAGCAATTCCCGAAGTCTTTTTGCAAGCCTCCAATATAGTAGAAATATCAAGCATATATTCATCAAGCCAGACATCCATTATGCGCTTTTCTTCCTCCGTAGGATAACGTCCTATAAATCCGAGAGCCTTAAATATCCTCTTATAAATATTGTGCTTTTTATCGTGCTCAGCGAGATAATCTTGCAGAGAATCCATATTGAAAAGCCCTTTTCCGTACCACGACTTTATTATTGCAGAAATATACGAATGTTCCGGTCTCTTTTTTCGCTCCTGTATGCACGTATCGTAAGCTTTCAAAATTACCTTATCGGCAAGCCCCCAGTCGTCATGCCACATTTTGAGATCGTGAAGCTCTTTCGGGTTCAAGGTTCTTCCGATTTTCTTTTCAATTTCACCGAATAACTTCAGATTTTCCTCGGAAAATACCGCCGAATTAAGCTTTTTCTTAATCTCTGTCTCCTGCGAAGACTCCTGCGCAATATTACCTCTGTACATGAGCTGCTTCAGGCACAGAAATTCAACGTCAAACTCGGTCGGCGATTTGCCTGTATAGTGCTTTTTGATAACCTTTTTTGACTCCCAATATTCCCATGCGTCAAGAACCTGCTTCAGCGACAGGTTCAGATATTTTGCGAGTGTCTCGTTATATATAACCATATCCTTATCAAGATACATTTTCGCAAACAGGTAGACTTTCACATAATCCCCGTTGGCAGGAATCATGTATTCGTTGATAAACAGGTTTTCTACATATGTATCTTGCAAATATAAATCAGTTTTTCCTTTGAAAATTTTCATAATTTTGCCTTTTTTCTGTAAACTTTCTGTACATAAACTCAAGTAAAATAATCGACATAAATCTTTCCGTTTGGTTATTATAACAAAGGAAAATTAAAAAGACAAACGGTTGTTAAAGTGCTGTAATAATATTATTTCAATTAAATTTCAGATATTCTTGCATAATTTGTATTTGAAAAGGTAAAAATATATGGATTTATACCATATGTTCTGTAAGAGCTTTAAGTGTTGTAATATTTTTTAAAATTTTTTGTAATATAATAGTAACAA
>CAVIBE010000018.1:0-2985 GCA_963640885.1 Oscillospiraceae bacterium
ATCTTATACTCGTGATGATACATACCAGTTTTCGATTTTAAAGGAGAGTTAGAAATGGGAAAAACAATGAAAACTATGGATGGCAACACAGCTGCTGCTCATATAGCATATGCGTTTACTGATGTTGCTGCTATCTATCCGATAACACCATCCTCCGTAATGGCAGAAAACGTTGATGAATGGGCTGCATACGGAAGGAAGAACATCTTTGGACAAGAAGTTTCAGTTGTTGAAATGCAGTCCGAAGGCGGAGCAGCCGGTGCGCTTCACGGTTCGTTGGCCGCAGGAGCGTTGACAACAACTTTTACTGCCTCCCAGGGCTTGCTGCTTATGATTCCGAATATGTATAAAATCGCAGGAGAGCTGCTGCCTGCAGTAATGCACGTCAGCGCCAGAACGATTTCAACACATGCGCTCAATATTTTTGGCGATCATTCCGACGTTATGTCAACAAGACAGACCGGATTTGCAATGTTGGCGTCAGGCTCAGTTCAGGAAGTAATGGATTTGGCAGGGATTGCACATATGGCGGCGATTAAGTCAAGGGTGCCTTTTCTCCATTTCTTTGACGGGTTCAGAACATCCCACGAAATACAGAAAATCGAAGTTATAGATTATGATGATTTAGCAAAAATGGTAGATATGGATGCTATTCAGGCATTCAGAGATAACGCTCTTACCCCGGAAAGACCTGTAACAAGAGGTACAGCTCAGAATCCGGACATATTCTTCCAGGGAAGAGAAGCATCAAACAGATTCTACGATGAAGTTCCGGACATTGTAGAAGAATATATGAAGAAAATTGGTAAACTCACAGGAAGAAAATATAAACCTTTTGACTATTATGGACATCCAAAAGCAGAATCCGTAATAATCGCAATGGGTTCAGTAACAGAAACGATAGAAGAAACAATAGACGCGCTCATAGAACAGGGAGAAAAAGTAGGTTTGGTTAAAGTCAGACTTTACAGACCGTTCTCAGCAAAACATCTCCTCAAGGTAGTGCCGAAATCTGTTAAAAAGATAGCTGTTCTTGACAGAACAAAGGAACCCGGTTCACCGGGAGAACCTCTGTATCTGGACGTAAAGGCTGTATTCTACGGACAGAAAAAAGCTCCTGTAATCGTAGGCGGCAGATACGGACTTGGCTCAAAAGATACAACACCTCAGCAGATATTAGCTGTATATAACAATCTTAAAGAAGACGAGCCTAAGGACAGATTCACTATCGGTATCAACGATGATGTAACTTATACTTCACTCGACTGTTCTACACCGATCAAAACTGCTCCGCAAGACAGAATCAGATGTAAATTCTGGGGTCTCGGCTCGGACGGTACAGTTGGAGCTAATAAGAGTGCGATTAAGATTATCGGTGACAATACAGATTTATATGCTCAGGGCTATTTTGCTTATGACTCAAAGAAGTCTGGCGGACTTACCGTATCTCATTTGAGATTTGGTAAAGATCCTATCAAGTCAACCTACCTGATTGAAGAAGCAGAATTTGTTGCTTGTCATCATCAGGCATACATAAAAGAATATGACGTACTTGAAGGACTTAAACCGGGCGGAACATTTGTATTGAACTGCATATGGACTCCTGAAGAGCTTAATGAAAATCTTCCGGGCAAGGTAAAAAGATATCTCGCTCAGAACAAGATAAATTTCTATACAATAAATGCTACAGATATAGGTAGAGAAATCGGGCTTGGAAACAGAATCAACATGATAATGCAGTCTGCTTTCTTCAAACTTGCGGATGTAATTCCTGTAGAAGATGCTATTACATACCTCAAGGATGCGGTAATTTCGTCTTATGGCAAAAAAGGTGAAAAGATAATTAACATGAACTTTGAAGCAATCGAGAGAGGCGTTTCGGGACTTGTTAAAATCGACGTTCCTGAAGAATGGAAGGACGCACCGGACGAAGAAGAAGTTAAGGCTGAGGTTCCTGAATTTATAGAAAAAGTTATGATGCCGATGCTGAAACAGCAGGGCGACAAATTGCCGGTAAGCGCATTTGTAGGAAGAGAAGACGGTACATTCCCGCCGGGAACAGCTGCATATGAAAAGAGAGGTATTGCAATTACAGTACCTAAGTGGAATCCGGAAGAATGTATCCAGTGTAATCAATGCTCATTTGTATGTCCGCATGCTGCAATCAGACCGTTCCTGCTCGATGACGATGAGCTTGCAAAGGCACCGCCTGAATTTAAGACAAACAGAGCTTTCGGGAAAGGCCTTGATAAACTTCACTTCAGAGTGGAAACTTCACCGATGGATTGCACGGGCTGCGGAAACTGCGTAGATATCTGCCCGGCTAAGAATAAGGCTCTGAGCATGGTTCCTCTTGGCAAAGAAGAGGGCGAGGAATATTTATGGCACTTTGCTATGACAATTAAGCCAAAAGATCACCTCGTAAATAAGAAGACTGTAAGAGGCAGTCAGTTTGCACAGCCGTTAATCGAATTTTCGGGCGCATGTGCAGGCTGCGGCGAAACTCCTTATATTAAGGCAGTTACACAGCTTTACGGCGAAAGAATGATGATTGCGAATGCAACAGGTTGTTCTTCAATTTGGGGTGCATCCGCTCCGTCAACACCATATACAACAAATCATGAGGGCAGAGGTCCGGCCTGGTCCAATTCCCTGTTTGAAGATAATGCTGAATTTGGTCTTGGTATGGCTGTTGCGTGCAGACAGATCAGAGAAAAGATCAGCGAGCTCGTAGAGCAGCTGGTTAAGATGCAGATACCTAATGAATTAAAGGTTGCGCTCAAAGTTTGGTCGGCAGTAAGAGACGAGGGTGACGGTTCGGTTGATCCGAGCAGAAAACTCGCAAAAGCTCTGGAAGATTATCCTATAGCTGATCCTGAAGCAAAAGCTATAGCTGATGAAATTATCAAGAGAAAAGATTATCTTGTTAAGAAGTCGGTATGGATTCTCGGCGGAGACGGCTGGGCTTACGATATCGGATATGGC
>CAVIBE010000019.1:0-3439 GCA_963640885.1 Oscillospiraceae bacterium
ATTTACGGCTGCAATAATTTTTGTACATATTGTATTGTTCCTTATACAAGAGGACGCGAAAGAAGCAGAAGACCGGAGGAAATACTGGATGAAATCAGGAGTTTAGCTGATTCGGGTGTTAAAGAAGTAATGCTTTTGGGGCAGAATGTAAATTCTTATGGCATAGCGGACGGCTTTGAGGCGGATTTTGCGGATTTGATTTATGCGATAAATGAGATTGACGGAATTGAGAGAATAAGATTTATGACTTCGCATCCAAAAGATTTATCGGACAAGCTGATAAATGCTTTCAGAGATTGCGATAAGCTTGCAAAGCACATACATCTGCCGGTTCAGGCCGGAAGCAACAACGTTTTAAAACGAATGAACAGGAAATATACACGAGAGGCTTATCTTGAGCTGATAAGAAAGCTGAGAGAGGCTACCGACGGCAAAATCGCTATTACTACGGATATAATAGTAGGATTTCCGGGTGAAACCGAAGAAGATTTCCAGGATACCTTGTCTTTGCTCGAAGAAGTCAAGTACGATTCGGCATTTACCTTCCTTTATTCGATAAGAAAAGGAACGCCGGCGGAAAAGTACGAAGAGCAGATTTCGGAAGAAGTGAAGCACGAGCGATTCAACCGAATGAGAGAGATTTTGGACGCAGGAATGGCTGATAATAATAAAGTATATGAGGGCAGAATAGAAAAAGTTCTGGTTGAAGGGAGCAGCAAGAAGAACAGTAAAACGCTTACGGGCAGAACTGAATCTATGAAGATTGTTAATTTTTATGGAAATCCGGATATGATCGGAAAGATTGTAGATGTGAAAATAACTGAGGGTAAAACCTACAGTTTGGTAGGAGAGGTTATATAATGGGATATACTCCGATGATGCAGCATTATCTCGAAACCAAGGAGAAATATAAAGACTGCATTTTATTTTATCGCTTAGGTGATTTTTATGAAATGTTTTTTGATGATGCTTTGACTGCGTCAAAAGTCATGGAGGTCACTTTGACAGGTAAAAATTGCGGTATGGAGGAGCGCGCGCCTATGTGCGGAGTGCCTCATCATGCTGTAGATGCGTATATTGCAAAGCTCGTAGACAAGGGATATAAGGTGGCAATTTGTGAGCAGATGGAGGACCCGGCAACAGCAAAGGGCATAGTTAAACGTGAGGTTGTCCGCATAGTAACCCCGGGGACTGTGACAAGCCAGGCCATGCTTTCTGAAAAAGAGAATAATTATCTGGCATGCATATATGTAAATGATAAGGGCTCGGGGCTTGCATATTGCGATTTATCCACGGGCGAGATCGGCTGCGGCGAATTTAAAGGCGAACGATTTGAAGATAAGCTTACGAACGAGCTTGTAAAGCTTAAAGCAAAAGAGATTCTTTATAACGATTACGTGTGTCTTGATGATCTGGAGAATAATATTAAGGCTTCATGCGACGGCTTTTTTGACAATATTAATCCTCATTATTTTGATAAAAACCCGTGTATCAAGGCTGTAGAAAGGCAGTTTGGCGTGAGCGGTCTGAACGGATTAGGACTGGGTGATAAAGACGAGGCGGTTACTGCGCTCGGAGCTTTGCTTCAGTATTTGTATGAAACTCAGAAGCAGTCTCTCGTGCATCTTATAAATCTTACAGTTATAGATAATCACAGCTATATGTCTTTAGACAAGGCTACGCTCAGAAATCTTGAACTGACAGAAACCTTATATGATAAAAAAGTTCAGGGTTCTTTGTTAGGTGTTCTTGACAAAACCAGAACCGCTATGGGCAGCCGCAAGATGAAGCAATGGCTTCGTGAACCTTTGAACGATTCGGCTCAAATTCAAAGACGTTTAGACGCTGTTGAGATGCTGCACGACAATTTCCTTTTAAGAAACGATATTCGCGATTCATTGAAGGAAATTTACGATTTGGAAAGACTTTCCGGCAGAGTTGCTTGCGGAAATGCGAATGCCAGAGATCTTTTGGCTCTTAAACGCTCAATTGCTGCAATTCCGGCGATTAAAAATGATATTTTTAATTCGGGCGTTGAGCTGATTGAGGAGCTTTATTTGGAAACAGATGAATTTACCGACCTGTATAAGCTGATAGATGCGGCAATTGCCGATGAACCTCCTGTTACCATTAAAGATGGCGGGCTTATAAAACCCGGATATTCCGAAGAGCTTGACGGACTTAAAAATTCGATAAAGGACGGGCAGAACTGGATTGCTTCTCTGGAAAATACGGAACGCGAGAGAACAGGCATAAAAAATCTCAAAGTGGGATTTAATAAGGTTTTCGGCTATTATTTGGAAGTTACCAAGTCGAATTATGAGTTTGTACCTGAAAATTACATAAGAAAACAGACTTTGGTTAATTGTGAGCGTTTTATTACTCCTGAGCTCAAAGAAGTGGAATCTGTTGTACTTAATGCCGAAGCCAAGATAAATCAGATGGAATACGAGCTTTTTACTCAGATAAGAGAGACAATTCAGAAATATATTCCGAAGATACAGAAAACTTCAGCCGCTTTGGCGTCGCTTGATGTATTAGCATCGTTTGCTGAAGCAAGCTCAAAATATGAATATGTAAAGCCTGTCATAAATGACGGTGATGAAATCTATATTGAAAAAGGGCGGCATCCGGTTATAGAGCAGAGCATAAAGGAAGGCATTTTTGTCTCAAATGACCTCTATACGGACAGAAAAAATCACAGTATGCTTTTAATTACCGGCCCTAATATGGCAGGTAAGTCCACTTATATGAGGCAGAATGCGCTTATTGTTCTCATGGCTCAGGCTGGTTGTTATGTGCCTTGTGAAAAAGCAACGATAGGTGTGGTTGATCGTATATATACGAGAATCGGCGCTTCTGACAATCTTTCGCAAGGGCAGAGTACCTTTTATGTTGAGATGAGTGAGCTTGCATATATTTTAAATACTGCAACCGAAAAAAGCCTGATAATCCTTGACGAAATCGGCAGAGGAACCAGCACTTATGACGGTCTTTCAATCGCCTGGGCGGTAATTGAATATTTGTGCAATCCTAAAAGGAAAATAAGAACTCTTTTCGCTACACATTATCACGAACTGACTGCTATGGAGGGCGCGATAAAAGGTGTGAAAAATCTAAACGTTGACGTAAGAGAGGAAAACGGGACTGTAGTATTCTTGCATAAAATAATCGAAGGAAGTGCCAGCAGAAGCTATGGGATTCATGTTGCAAGGATTGCGGGTGTTCCAGGCAATCTTCTCGATACTGCGGAAAAGAAGTTAGAGGAGCTTGAAAAAAATTCAAATAATATAAATCTGTCCGAAATGAATGAAAGCTTGGCTGTTGCGGAAAATACCCAAAATTCACGCGATGCGAATGACGAAACAGGCAATTCTCAGCTCAGCTTTTTCGGATTTGCCCCGAATCCTATCGTAGAAAAAATTCGGGAGCTTGATCT
>CAVIBE010000019.1:3449-8992 GCA_963640885.1 Oscillospiraceae bacterium
GCTTGATCTTTTGAATATAACGCCATCTCAGGCATTTATGATACTTGAAGAATTGAAAAAGGCTGTGCAGTAAATTGAGGTAAAACCAATGAGTTTAAAAAAATTTTTTAACAGAAAAAGAATAATGAGTCTGCCAAAAAGTGTAGCTGACAGGATTGCTGCGGGCGAGGTTGTTGACAGGCCGATATCTATAGTAAAGGAACTGATTGAAAACAGTATAGATTCGGGAGCTGATCGCATAATTCTTGAAATAAAAAACGGCGGAAAAAGCTATATAAGAGTTACAGATAACGGATGCGGTATACCTGCTGAGGACGTTGATGCTGCTTTTTTCAGACATGCGACAAATAAAATAGAAACCGATTCTGATCTTATGAGCATTGAAACTCTGGGATTTAGGGGCGAGGCTCTTGCAAGCATTGCGGCTGTTACACGAACTCAGATGATAACAAAGATACCTGAAGCTGATACCGGAACGCAGATAACTATTGAAGGCGGAAATATTATTGAAAAAATACCTGTAGGCGCGGCTGACGGGACGACGATAATTGTTACAGATCTTTTTTATAATACTCCGGCGCGGGAAAAGTTTTTGAAAAAAGACAGCACTGAGAGCTCGCTTATAATAGATTTTATCTCAAAAATGACCTTAGCTTATCCTGATATACGCTTTAAGCTCATAAATAACGACAAGACATTGTTTAGCACATCAGGTAAAGGCGACGTTCTTGAAAACATATATATGGTTTATGGCAAGGAAACTGCCTCGAATTTATTTGCTTTTGAAGCTGAAGAAGCTGATATGAGGGTGAGAGGATATATTTCTAATCCTGTATATAATAAAACCACACGCAGAAACCAGTTTTATTTTGTAAACGGGCGAAGTGTGGTAAACAAGACGCTTGAGCAAAGTGTGGCAATGGGATATGGTGATAAGATGCCCGAGGGGCGCTATCCTGTGGCTTATATTTTTCTTGATATTGCTGCCGGTTCGCTTGATGTTAACGTGCATCCTAATAAAAAAGAGATAAGATTTGAAGAGCCGCTTAAAATAAGGGAATATGAGAAAAAATCAATCTTTAACGCTTTAAATACCGAGCTTGGCATAGGCAAAATGTCTGAAAAGACCATATTAAAAAACAATTTGGAAAACACTTTTAAAGGCAGTTCCAAAAATATTTTTATAGACAAAACTGTAGGGCCGGAATCTTCTGTTCAGGAGGAAATTTTGCAATTTAATCCGCAAGAAAAATCGGCTGAGGTCTCTGACAAAAAGAGCGCTTCAGAAGTTTTGGAAAGCAGGGCTTTTGTTCCCAAGAAGGATAAAATCGACATAATAAATTTAAGGCAAACAAAGACTGTCGGAATAATAAACAAAACTAATACTGGTTCAAATTATACTAAAGGCGGTATTAAAATCGAAGATACAAAACCTGTAAAAGAATACGAAATACCGGCTTCAGATAACTCAGGCAGTTACGGTAATTCTGAGAGTTACAACAATGCTGAAAGTTATGACAATGCTGAGGAAGAAGCGGCTGTTCGTGTAAAAAAATTCGATATTTCTGCCATTGAGGTCATGGGTGTGCTTTTTGATACTTACATTGCTGCGCGTGATTATAAAACGTTTTATCTTATAGATCAACATGCGGCTCACGAGAGAGTATTTTATGAACAGTTTTTAAAAGCTTTCAACAAAGAGGATGCTGTGCCTCAGATGATACTTGCGCCGATTATAAAAGAAATTCCTTATTATGCTGATGAAGATAAAGAAAACTGGTTTGATTTTCTCATAAAGTCGGGATTTATAATCGAATCTTTCGGCGGAAAATCGTATATAATCAGAGGGATTCCGTCATATATGAGCATCTCTGAGGCAGAAAATTTCCTCGATGATTATATTGACAGTATCTCGGAATCGACTGATTTCAAAGACAAGAGAATGATGGATAAGATAATAATGAAGTCGTGCAAAAGTGCGGTAAAAGCTCACGATAAGCTGAGCATGGATGAGGTAAAGGCTTTGCTCGATTCGCTTTCTGAGACGGATAATCCGTTTTCCTGTCCTCACGGACGACCTGTCATAATTAAAATGGGAGTCTATGAGATGGAAAAAATGTTTAAAAGAGTCTGAGCGAAAGGACAGATGACGAATATGAAAAGAAAAATCTTGATTTTGGTTGGACCGACAGCTGTTGGTAAAACTGAATATGCTATAGATATTGCAAAGGCTCTTGACGGGGAAATTGTTTCGGCAGATTCTATGCAGCTTTATAAATATATGGATATAGGAAGCGCTAAGCCGACTGAGACGGAACGCGAAGCGGCGGTTCATTATCTGGTTGATGAGATTGATCCGAGAGACGAGTTTTCGGTTTTTGAATATATGAAGCTGGCTAAAAATGCAATAAATCATATATTTGAGCGGGAAAAAGTGCCTGTGATTTCAGGCGGAACCGGGCTTTATATAAATTCTCTGATTTATGAAATGGATTTTTCGGTTAAGCCTGAGAACAGCGATTACCGCAAGGGGCTCGAAAAAATTGCGGCATCTGAAGGAAATCAGGCTTTGCATGACAGGCTTAAAGTCGAAGACCCTCAGGCTGCGGAAAGGATTCATCCTAATAACGTGAAAAAAGTGATTCGCGCTTTGGAAATGTTAAAAGAGGGTCAGGGAAAAGTCAGAGAATTCAGCGAGTCTTTTGTCAAAACAAAGGATTATGAGTATTGTCTGGTGGGTCTGAAGCGCTACAGAGAAGAGCTTTATGAGAGAATAGACAGAAGAGTGGACATACTTATGGACGAAGGTTTGCTTGATGAAATAAAAATGCTGCAAAATATGGGACTGACGGAAGAAAATATTTCCATGAAAGGAATCGGATATAAGGAAATTTTCGGATTTCTAAACGGCGAATACGATTTAGCTGAGGCTGTAAGACTTATAAAAAGAAATACGAGGCATTATGCAAAACGTCAGATGACTTGGTTTAGGCGTTACGATGAAATCAGGTGGTTTAATCTCAGCGAGTATGAATCAAAGGAAAATGCTCTGAATGATATTTTGAAGTATTGGAAGGAAAATTAAATGGCTGTAAAAAAAGAAGGCAAAAAGGAAATACGAATCCACAATAAAAGTGACAGGCCGGATAATATCGTAAAGCATGAAAATGAAATAATGGAAAAATGCAGAGAGCTTGAAAAAGAGCTGCCGTCTTTTATGAGAGGATTTTTTTCTTATCTGAAGAGCAGTGTTTTGCCTAATACCAGGATGGCATATCTTTTTGATATAAGATTTTTTTGTGAATATCTTGTAAAGGAAACTGATATAACTCAGGCTGAAAGACCTAAAGATATAAAGGAAAAGGAATTTGCGAGCATAAAAGCTGCGGATGTAAATTATTATATCAACGATTATTGCAGACAGTATCGAGTTGAAAAAGATGCTGCTGTATATATTTATGAGAATGGAAACCGCTCGCTTTCGAGAAAAAAATCTTCGCTGTCTGTGCTTTTTAAATATTTGTACAGAGAAGAGGTCATGCCTGTTAATATAACTGATGGGCTCGACCCGATAAGGCTTCCGAAACCGGGTGAACGTGAAATCAAGCGGCTTGAGATTGATGAGGTCAAGCTTATGATTGATGCTGTATTTGAGGGAAACGGTTTGACGAAAAAGGAAAAAGCTTATTGGACAAAGACTAAGTACAGGGATACGGCAATTCTCATGCTCTTTATAACCTACGGGCTCAGGCTTTACGAGCTTCAGCAGCTCAACATCTCTTCTTTTGATTTTGCGCGCGGAGAATTTAAAATATATAGAAAACGTGGCAAGGAATCGGTTATGCCTCTCAACAAATCGATAGAAAAGGTTATAAGAGAGTATATCGAGCTTGAAAGGCCTAAGGAGGATGTGCTGGCGGACGAGTATAAGGATGCGCTGTTTTTATCGCTTCAAAAGCGGCGTATAACTGAGCGTGCGATAAGGGATCTTGTGAAAAAATATACTTCGATTGCTATGTCTAAAGGAAGGGATTTTGGTTACAGTCCGCATAAGCTCAGGGCTACTGCGGCTACGGCGCTGATTGAGGAGGGAAATTCGATTTTTGATGTGCAGGCTCTGCTTGACCATGATAACGTGACTACCACTCAGCTTTATGCTGCTCATAAGAGAAATACCAAACGTGAACTTATAAATAATTTTGAATGGCTTGATGAATTTGAGGAGGATAATGGTGAAAAAGACAGATAAATTTCTGATTGAAAAGCTTAATATAAATAGTAAAATTCTTGAATATATACGGGTTGCTGAGCAAGAGCTTAAAGACAGCTTTGAGAAAATGGATGATATGACTGAATATAATCAGTATAAGGTTCTCGGAGCTTTGCAAAAGAACAGGCTGAGCGATAAGCATTTTTCGTGGAATACCGGCTATGGTTATAATGATGCCGGAAGAGAGACGACTGAGCGGATTTTTGCGGATCTTTTTGGAGCTGAGGACGCTATAGTAAGACCGATAATCGTAAACGGAACGCATGCGCTATCGCTTACTCTGACTGGAATATTAAGACCGGAAGACGAGATGATATATTGTACAGGAAAGCCATATGATACTTTGGAGCAGGTTATAGGAATAAAGGGAAATCCGGGTGACGGGTCATTAAAGGATTTCGGTATTGTATACAAACAGGTTGAGCTAAAGCCTGACGGAAGCATTGATTTGGAACGCTTGAAAGAAGCTATTACCGACAAGACTAAAATGGTATGTATGCAAAGGGCTACCGGATACGGCTGGCGGCGCTCAATGAGTGTTGATGAAATAGGAGAATGCTGCCGATTTGTCAAGTCAATAAATCCGGATATTGTATGTATGGCTGATAATTGTTATGGTGAATTTCTTGACATAAAGGAGCCGACGGAGGTTGGTATCGATGTTATGGCAGGCTCGCTGATAAAAAATCCGTGTGGCGGAATGGCTTTAACCGGTGGCTATATTGTGGGTCGGGCTGACCTTATAAGGCTGATTTCATATAGATTAACTACGGTTGGCATTGGCAAAGAGTGCGGACTTACGTTTGGTCAGACCAGAACTATGCTTCAGGGACTTTTTATGGGCCCTAAAGTCGTAAATGGCGCGCTTAAAGGAGCTATGCTGTGTGCGAAGGTGTTTGAAAATCTGGGTTTTGAGGTTTGCCCCGGTTCGGAGGATGTAAGGAGCGATATAATACAGTGTGTCAAGCTTGGTTCTGCGGAAAGGCTGATTGCATTTTGCGAAGGTATACAGGAAGCCGCTCCGGTTGATTCTTATGTCACACCTGTGCCTTGGGATATGCCGGGATATGATGATCCGGTCATAATGGCTGCGGGAGCCTTCGTTCAAGGCTCGTCTATAGAGCTCAGCGCAGACGGTCCGGTCAGAGAACCTTATATCGTTTATTTTCAGGGCGGTCTCACATACGAATATTCAAAAATAGGCGTTATTAAAGCACTTCAGGCCATGGACAGAAAAGGTCTGCTGTGAGAATTATGGAAGGAAAAGTTATAC
>CAVIBE010000020.1:0-2375 GCA_963640885.1 Oscillospiraceae bacterium
GTTATACTCGATGGCAAAGAGCTTGAACTTTCGCCAAAAGAGTATGATTTGCTGATGTTTTTCTGGGAAAATTGCGATATAGCGCTTTCGAGAGAAAAGATAATAGATAAAATCTGGGGTTATGATTATTACGGCGACATGAGAACTATTGATACACATATCAAACGTTTGCGAAGCAAAATCAAAGATTCCGGATGTGAAATACAGACTGTAAGAGGTGTGGGATACAGATTTTATATCAGTGAGGAAAAGTGAGCCTTATGAAAAAATCTATTTTTACGAAGACATTTGTGACTATACTTATAGCTGTATTTCTGATTTTGGTAGCGGCATATACGGTTACGAGTCTTTTTGCCAAGAATATCTATTATTCAAGCAAGATATCTCAGGCAAAGGAGACTGCGGAGCAGGTCGGTGCATTGTTTGGCGAGAACGGCATGAATTATTCTGATTTTATTTATCAAATTGACGAGTTTGTTATTCAGATTGGCGGAAGAATTATAATTCTTGATGAAAATAATTCGATGGTTTACGGAAGCAGGGCAAATACAGACATAAATAATTCCAACGAATTTGTGCCCTCAGAAGCTTTGCAGCTGAAAGACGGAGAAAGCCAGGTATATGAATACAAAAATCAAAAAGGCGATGTAGTTCAATATACATATGCGGAGAGAATTGAAAACGGTGTGCTCGTTATGGTCGGGATTCAGGTTAAGGCAATTACCGAGACTGTGGCGCTGATTAAGCGAATAATGATGTTTGTCATGATTGCGTCGGCTATTATCGCTGTTGATGCGGCATATTTGTTGTCGAGAAATATATCTGTTCCGCTGCGCGGGCTCAATTATATTGCAAAAGAAATCGGTCGTTTGAATTTTGATGTCAGATACGAGGGCAAGCGTGAGGACGAAATCGGTACTTTGGGTCGAACTCTGAACGAGCTTTCAGAAAAGCTGGAAAAGAATATAGAAGGTCTGAAAACTGAGCTTGAAAAAGAGAAGAATATGGAGCACCTTAGAAAGCAGTTTATCGCTCAGGCGTCTCATGAAATGCAAACGCCGATAGCGATTGTAAACAGTTATCTTGAAGCTATCGAGGATGGAATCGTTGATGATGAGGAAGAGCGCGAACGTTATTTCGGGATAATCAGAGATGAGACTAACAAGATGAGCAAAATGGTGAAAAGTATGCTCGATTTGTCGCAGATAGAATCCGGCACTTTTACAATAAAACGTGAGGAATTTGATATTTACGGTCTGCTTGAACCGGCATGTGAAAAATTCAGACTTCTGGCGGAAAATCAGGGCATCGTCTTTGAGCACAGCCAGATTCCTAAAAACGAATTTTTCGTATATGGCGACGAGTTCAGGCTTGAGCAGGTGCTGACCAACTTTATTTCAAATGCGTACAAGCATACTGCAAAGGGCAAAAAAACAATTTTGACTTTCAGAGAGCTTAAAGAAAACGAAATGGTAGAACCTCCTGTAAGCAGGTATGAGCGTGGAATCCGTGTTGCGGTCTGGAATGAGGGCGATGGCATAAGTGAGAATGACCTGCCTTATATCTGGGAGAGCTTCTATAAGGCAAAGACGCTTACCGGGCAAAAGGGCACAGGCTTGGGACTTTCTATTTCTAAGAGTATTTTGCAGCTTCACGGATATGCTTTTGGAGCGGAAAATACCGGAGACGGTGTGAAATTCTGGTTTGAGGCGCCGGGAAGGTTTGAAAAATAAATTTCTGATTCAGAAAAGTCGGAAAAGTGCAAAAAACAGTGGTGTTTTTATGCTGCTTAGAATATAATAATTTCATGCTGAAAAAATTGAGAGGTTAATTATATGAGCAGACAGATAATCGTATACAAGGAAGAAAGACGGCTGGAATTATGGGTTGAAGATCAGCTCATAAAAACTTACCGGGTAGGATTGGGTTTTTCGCCTAAAGGCGCCAAGGTCAGAGAAGGTGACGGCAGAGTGCCTGAGGGAGAATATTATATATGTACAAAAAATGAACAGAGTAAGTTTACTTTATTTATGGGTTTAAGCTATCCGAATGCTGAGGATGCGAAAAAAGGTCTGGAAAAGGGACTGATTACGCAAGAGGAATATGAGTCGATAGTTGATTCTATAAACAGACATGTAAGACCGACCTGGGAAACCGAGCTTGGCGGTCAGATTGGGATTCATGGCAAAGGCAGTGCTTTTGACTGGACGGCAGGTTGCATTGCTCTGGACGATGATGATATCAGAAGTCTATGGGTGCTGGTTGAAAAAGGCGACGACGTTATAATTTATCCATAGAAGAAAGAGAAGAGCAGATGAGATACAGAAGAGTTAAAGGAGCAACTGAAAAATTTGAAGTTTTAAGCAGCTATATCA
>CAVIBE010000021.1:0-1473 GCA_963640885.1 Oscillospiraceae bacterium
CCCAGATAGCTCAGTAGGTAGAGCAGGGGACTGAAAATCCCCGTGTCCTTGGTTCAATTCCGAGCCTGGGCACCACAACATGAAAGCAGATCTGTCGAATTGGCAGGTTTGTTTTTTTATATTTACATGAACGGAGATTAAGATATGTTATTTATTCATTACCCTAAATGCTCGACTTGTAAAAAGGCTAAAAAGTGGTTGGATGATCACGATGTAAAATATACAGAGCGTCATATTGTGGAAGAAAATCCTTCTTATGAGGAATTAAAAGAATGGCATACAAAAAGCGGACTTCCGCTTAAAAAATTTTTTAATACCAGCGGCGTTTTGTATCGCGAAATGCAGCTCAAAGATAAACTTGATGGGATGAGCGAGAAAGAGCAGTTAAAGCTGCTTGCTTCTAGCGGTATGCTGGTAAAACGTCCTTTGATTGTTGACGATGGCGCTGTGCTTGTTGGCTTCAAGGAAGCTGAGTGGAACGACAAGTTAAAATAAAATCGGCAAAGTGGTTCACGGGCGCAGGTTATTATGATTAATGGAAAATTCGCACAAATAAGTGCGCCCGGATAGCAAAACTAACGAACAAAAAATGAGCGAAAATGAACTCGTAAATGCTGAATATTTCTTGACAAGCGTTGCTCGGTAGTGTAAACTGATGTAGTGACTTAGCTAATAAGTAATGGAGAAGTACTCAAGTGGCTGAAGAGGACGGTTTGCTAAACCGTTAGGCTGGGTTTACTGGTGCGAGGGTTCGAATCCCTCCTTCTCCGCCACAGCGACTCCCGCGATTCGATAGAATCGCGGGAGTTTTTTTAGGTTTATCGCAACAAACAAAATACCATATATTTGATTAAAAACGCGAAGCCGCCTCACGAAACGGTTGATGATGAACCGTTCCCTACGGCGGCTTCGCCGGGAACCCGGGTTGCGCAGCGGCACACAGGCACGTTCCCTACGCAAACGTCTAATCAATTTGCCAAAACGCCGAAAAATAAACTGCCAAAACGCCGAAAAATAAACTGCCAAAACGCCGAAAAATAAACTACCAAAACGCCGAAAAGAAAACTGCCAAAACGCCGAAAAATAAATTGCCAAAACGCCGAAAAAACATTATACTAACAACCAAGAGGTGAGAATCAATGAGCGAGTATAGACCGCGTGTAGTGGATGAAATGTTGAAGGATAAACTGGAGGCAAAAGGGGTTGTTTTGATAGAAGGACCAAAATGGTGCGGGAAAACGACAACAGCTTTGCAAGTGGCGGCAAGTGTTTTGAGAATGGATGAGCCTTCAAGAAGAGCTGCTAATATTCAAATGTCCGAAATAGAGCCGGAACGCCTGCTTGAAGGAGATACTCCTAGATTGATTGACGAATGGCAAATTGCACCTAAGCTGTGGGATGCAGCACGCTATGAGGTCGATATCAGAGGTGAAGAAGGGCAGTTTATTTTAACGGGCTCTGCTGTTCCTGTGG
>CAVIBE010000021.1:1483-8935 GCA_963640885.1 Oscillospiraceae bacterium
GTGGGATGCAGCGCGTTATGAGGTCGATATCAGGGGTGAAGAGGGACAATTTATTTTAACCGGATCTGCCGTGCCTATAGAATCGGAAGATATCACACATTCCGGCACGGGACGATTTACCTGGTTAATGATGAGACCGATGTCCTTATATGAGTCGGGGGAATCTTCGGGGGAAGTAAGTTTAGAAGAATTATTTAATAAACCGGATAAGATTATTGGCATAAGTAAACACAATATAGACGATCTTACATTTTTTATATGCAGAGGCGGATGGCCCCATGCAATTGGTATGAAGGAGAAAACTGCACTTGCACAGGCTAAAGATTATTATGATGCAGTAGTGAAATCTGACATCAATAGGGCGGACGGAATAAATAAGAATCCTGAAAGAGTGAAGCGGTTAATGAGATCTTTTGCAAGAAATCAGGGGGCGCAGATTAGCTATACTATGCTTAGAGACGATATTCAGGCTAATGATACGGGTTCATTGAATGAGGATACTGTTGCATCGTATATTGAAGCATTAAAAAAGATTTTTGTAATTGAGGATATGCCGGCATGGAATCCTAACTTGCGTTCAAAAACATCTATCAGATCGGCTGATACAAGATATTATATTGATCCGTCCATTGCGGCAGCGGCATTAGGCATCGGGCCAAATGATTTAGTCAATGATTTGAATACGATGGGATTGCTTTTCGAGACGCTATGTGTTCGGGATCTGAGAGTATATGCGGAATTCATTGACGGAGATGTATTGCATTACAGAGATAAATCGGGTCTTGAGTGTGATACCGTTATTCATCTACGAAATGGGAAATATGGTCTTGCTGAAATAAAGCTCGGCGGGCAGAAACTGATAGAGGAAGGCGTAGCGAATTTAAAAGCATTAGAAAAGAAGATCGATACGAGTAAAATGCCGGCGCCGTCTTTTATGATGATAATTGTTGGTGTTGGCGAGTTTGCCTACAGGCGAGAGGACGGGATATATATTGTGCCTATAGGATGCCTTAAACATTAGGAGTAGCAACAATCGGCAGATGTTGATGGATATATTGATAACAGATTAGATAATAAATAAATCGATAAATTTCAGCTTGTAATACTGGATATATTTCACCCTTCGGCGCTTGCCTGAGAGCAGGCGCTAGAGGGGATTTTTTTGTAAAAATCTTGTTGCGAGCCTTGACTCTATAACTGTTATAGAGTTTATAATGTGAAAGTTATTAAGAGAAAAGAGAGAAAAGAAGGAACAAATGCAATGGAAAAGAATTTGACAACCGGCAGCGTGTTCAAAAATATAGTCATGTTTTCGCTGCCATACTTACTTTCATATTTTTTGCAGACACTCTACGGCATGGCCGACCTCTTTATCATCGGCCAGTTTGAGGGCGTTGCCAGCACGACTGCCGTTTCTGTCGGTTCACAGGTCATGCATATGCTCACGGTCATGATTGTGGGTCTTGCGATGGGAACGACTGTCAGCATCGGGCAGGCAATAGGCGCAGGAGACCGCAAGAAGGCCGCTAAGAACATCGGAAACACGGTAATACTTTTTATGGCAGTCGCTGTAGTGATGACAGCGCTTTTGCTGGTTCTCGTTCATCCGATTGTCGCCGCTATGTCTACACCAAAGGAGGCTGTCAACGGCACAGCATCATATCTGACAATCTGCTTTATCGGCATCCCGTTTATAACGGCATATAACATCATAAGCTCCATCTTTAGAGGAATGGGTGACAGCAAAAGCCCGATGTATTTTATCGCCGTAGCTTGCGTCGCTAACATTGGATTGGACTATCTCTTTATGGGAGTTTTCCATCTCGGACCCGCCGGCGCAGCCTTAGGTACAACCTTATCACAGGCAATCAGCGTGGCTGTGTCTCTGGTCGTTATTATGAAAAGAAAGAGCATTTTGATCGAAAAATCCGACTTCAGACCCAGAAGCTTTATTATGGGAAAAATTCTGAAAATCGGCGTTCCTATCGCTTTGCAGGACGGTTTGATTCAAATTGCTTTCATTATAATAACAATAATTGCTAATCAGCGTGGACTAAACGATGCAGCCGCAGTTGGAATTGTTGAGAAAGTAATCAGCTTCCTGTTCTTAGTTCCGTCTTCGATGCTTTCCACTGTTTCGGCATTGGGCGCGCAAAATATCGGCGCAAAAAAACCGGAGAGGGCAATACAAACACTGCGATATGCGTTCATGATTGCCGTGGGATTCGGCATAATCGCCTCGACAACAATTCAGTTTACAGCAGAGCCGATTGTAGCTCTGTTTACGGATTCAAGTGCGGCGGGAGGAGCAGATGTAATACGCCTTGGCGGACAGTATCTTAGAGGATATATCTGGGACTGTATTTTTGCGGGAATCCATTTCAGCTTCAGCGGTTATTTTTGCGCTTGCGGAAAATCCGGGCTGTCGTTTTTGCATAACATCCTCTCAATCTCGCTGGTACGTGTTCCGGGAGTATACCTGACATCGAAGCTGTTCCCGACAACGCTTTTTCCGATGGGTTTGGCAACAGCGGCAGGCTCTTTGATGTCTGTTATGATCTGCATCATCGCTTTTACTGTTATTCGTCGAAAGGAGCAACAGGTTTTGCAATTCGCGCCAGAGTGTAAAGAGTAACACGGGTTATTCTGTGAGGGCGGGATGTCAGCTGATTCCGTATTATAAAAACGCTAAAAATGACGCCCGAAATGATATTGGTTTGCCTTTTGCAAGGCTTGCCTTTGTCAAATAAATCGAATATACTATAGCCAAAACCGTGACAAGTGGAAATTTGCCGTTTTTTGTGATGTATAAAACATCATAAAAAAAGACAAGAGTGTAATAAAGAGATATTATGGAGGTAGTGAATATGAAGTATGTTGTAAGTGATGGATGTATCGGATGCGGACTTTGTGAGGGCGCTTGCCCGGAAGTTTTTTCTATGACAGACGACGGTATAGCAGTGGCTATTGACGCAGACGTACCGGCTGAGTGCGAAGATGCTGCAGCAGAAGCGAAGGATAGCTGCCCTGTTGGAGTAATAGAAGAAGCATAGGCAGAAATGCAATTTTGCTAAAAAGATATGGATAGAAAAAAGCTGTTCCCTATCGGGGAAGTATCAAAGTTGTTTCATATCAGTGTAAGCAGTTTGCGCCATTATGAGAAGATTGGCCTGTTGAGCCCGGTATATGTCTCGCCGGATTCGGGATATCGATATTATGGAGCGGAACAATTTGAGGTGCTGAATACGATTCGATATCTGAGAGCGCTGGATATGCCGCTGCCCGAAATTGAGGATTTTTTGAAAAACAAGGACATTGACCGCATTGAAGAAAAGCTCCGTCAACAGAAGCAGGCAGTTTTGAAAAAGCAGCAGGCGCTGAAGCGCATTGAGCAGAAGATTGAGCACAGGCTGAACTGGCTTATGGATGCCGAAAAAACGCCTCTGAACGAGGTTTCGCTGATTCGGATGCCTGCGTGCCGTCTTGTTTGGATGGACGATCCTATAAAAATCGATGGATATACCGATATGGAAGCTCCAATACGAAAGCTGGATCAATCTGACGCAGAACCTGTTGTTTTTCTCGGCAAGGTTGGGCTTGGGATTTCGGCGCTGCATCTGCAAAAAGCGGAATTTTCGCAATATGATGGCATTTTTCTGATCCTGGATCAGGAGGATATTTATACTGGCGAAATATTGGAATTGCCGGAAACTCTCTGCGCGCGGCTGCGTTTTAGAGGCAGTCACAAGGAAGCACCGGAGCAATATCAAAAGCTGCTGAATTATATCGAAGAGCAGAAAATGCAGATTGTCGGATTTTCTCGTGAGGTTACTCTCATTGATTATGGCATTACCAATGACCTTGAAAAGTTTGTTACAGAAATTTGTATTCCGGTTGAATGTGAAAAAGGGGAATTTGCCGCAAAGACGCCGGAAATTGCCAAATGATTTGACTGGTTTTTTATATGAATAGCAAACTTTGCAAATTCGGTTCAAAACCGTTCAAAAAAAGCCGATTTTCGCCACGCAATTTACACATTTATGAGGCATTATAGTATTAAAAATGATGCGCGGGAAAAGGCCGGCGAGCCTTAGCTCGCGCAGATATCGGAGTGTTTTTTGAGAAGAATATCGGTTTTTATACTTATAATGATAATATTGCTTATTTTGGCGGGCAGGTGGCTTGGAATCGAGTTGTCGCCGGGAAAAGTCGCCGCAGCGGAAAGCTTTGCGAGCCTCGGCGAGGTGACGCTCGAAGGGCGAATTTGCGAGGTTTCATATGTTGATGAAGATCAGTTCAAGCTGGTTATGGATGCTGAAGGGGCGGGCAGAGTGATGCTCAGGGTTTCGGGGGCTGAGGCCGGCTCCGGGATATACGGCTTTCCGGGCAGGCGGGCGAGTGTCAGGGCTTTGGTAAGCCGGCCTGAACCGGCGGCTAATCCGGGCGGGTTTGATTGGGCGCTTTATCTGAGAACAGAGGGAATTTTTCTCGAAGGCGAATGTAAAATGTCAGATTTAAAGCTCGGAGAACTTTGTCAAAACCCGTTCCAAGGCTTTTTTATAAACCGCGTGTCATTATTAAAAAACGAATTTTATGAAAAATTAGCGACAGTTTCGGGCGAAACGTCAGCCGCACTTTATTGCGGAATGCTTTTCGGTGACAAAGACCGCCTTTCAGACGATATTTATTCTTCTTTTCGCGACAATGGCACAGCTCATATTCTCAGCGTCTCGGGACTTCATGTCGGCGTTTTGTACGGATTTATCAATCTTTTATTGGGTAAAAGGCGAAGAAGCTTCGCAGCTCTCATAATAACAGCCCTGGCATTAACAGCCTGCGTTTTTTTAGCCTCTTTTTCTGTTTCAGTGCTCAGAGCAGTCTTTATGATAGGCTTGCACATAATAGCGGAGAGAACACACAACCGATATGATGTACTGACAGCCGCCTGCGTTACGGCTACGGTTTTTCTGATAATAAGACCGGATACTCTGTACAGCACAGGATTTATACTTTCTTTTTCTGCTGTCATTTCACTTGCGGTCATCGGCAAAGGCTTGCAGCGCATGATAAAGACAAGGAATATAGCCACGGGCATATTGTTTCCAATATTTGCGATACAGCTCGGAACAGTTCCTATAAATGCTCATATTTTCAATTATTTTTCCGCCGCATCGTTTATATCAAACATACCTGTCATATTTCTCTCGTCTATAATGATTCCTGCCGGCATAATTCTTCTGATTTTAATTCCTTTTGGAGAAATGTTTAGCGCCATCTATGAATTAATGATAAATATGTGCGCTCTTTTGTCGGATATGATGATTTTTTTTAATGACGCAACCGGAGCTTATGGCAGACTTTGCTTCCGAACGGCCAGCCCATCTGTTTTTTTTACAGCATTTTTTTATCTTGTGATTTTCCTGATTTTTTCGGAGCATATGTATCTCAATCCGCCGGGCAAAAAAGGTGCGCTTTTGATAATTGCCTCCCTGATTCTACTCCTGCCTGCTCTGTTTATCGAGGAAGCCCTTAAACCCCAAGTGGTTTTTGTATCCATAGGTCAGGGTGACTGCGCTCACATAAGAACTCCGAGCGGCAAGAATTATATAGTTGACGGCGGCGGCAGCGTTTTTTCTGATTATGACACGGGAGAAAAAATAATAGAGCCTTATCTTTTGAAAAACGGTGTGGATGAGATTGACGGGATATTTATATCGCACATGGACGCTGACCATTATAAAGGTATAGCATCGGTGAGTGAGCGGATGGATACGGGAGTTGTGTATATGTATGAGGGTTACAGAAATTGCGAAGAGGCTGTGGTGGGGCTACTCAACAAACAGGTTTCTGACATTATATATGTGAGGCGAGGAGATGTTGTAGAGCTTGATGAAGACGTTTATGTGGAAATTCTTTATCCGCCTGGCGGCGGCAAGATTGCACTCGATGAAAGTGAGGAAAAAGGGGAAGGTGCTGATTTAAACGAAAACTCGCTCGTATTCAGGCTTAATTATATGGGAACGGAAATCCTTTTTACGGGCGATATAGGAGAGGCTGAGGCAGATATAAAGGGTGATTTTTCGTGCGACATAATTAAAGTGCCTCATCACGGAAGCAAGTATTCCAGCAGCGAGGATTTTGTCTCGGAGCTCGGGGCAAAATCTGCTGTTATTCAGGTCGGAAAAAATAATTTCGGGCATCCGGCGCAATCCGTAATTGAAAGATATGCGAAAAAAGGTATAATGGTATTCAGAAATGATACTGACGGAGCTGTTTCGGTATACATAGACCGCAGCGGTTTTGATATAAAATGCCATAAAAGCGGAGAAAAATATGAGTTTTAGAGAATTTAACGAGGACATAAAAGCAAAAAATCTGAAAAGCGTTTGCCTTTTGTGGGGCAGGGAGCGCTTTTTGAGCGAGTGGGCCGAGAGCGAGATTATAAAAAACTTTTCCAATGAGCTTTCCAGACAGTTCGACGTAATTGAGTTTGACGGCGGGGAAGCGGATATTTATAAAATAGTCGAAGCGTGCGAGACGCTTCCGCTTTTTTCTGATAAAAAGCTGGTTATAGTGGACGGATTTCCCGGTTTAGAGGGAAAATCTGCGGGCGCAGGCGAAGATTTGCTTCTTGATTACGTAAAATCGCCATCGGAAACTACTATTCTTGTATTTATTTGCGGCGAAAAAATAGATAAGAGAAGGACGATATATAAAGCTGTTGCAAAATCCGGAAGCATATACGAATTTGTGCCTCTCAACCGCCGCGAGCTTGCCGCGTGGGTAAAAAAACGATTTAAACTCAATAAAAAAATCATAGACGACAGGGAACTGGCTTTTCTCATAGACACTTCGGGATATCTTGAAAAGGATTCCGAATACAGCTTATATCATTTTGAAAACGATATAAGCAAGGTGCTTCTTCATTCAGAAGAAGAGAAAATATCACACGAAGATATTACGAATACGGTATCGGGCAACGTAAATGCCAATGTTTTTACCATGATAGATTATATTGGCGCGGGGGACAAAAAGAAAGCGTTTGATATGCTTAACGAGCTTTTTCTATACGGTCAGAACGAATACGGGATGTTGGCGCTCTTGTGGCGGCAATATGAAAATGTTTTGAATGTGAAGCAGCTTCTGGGCGAAGGAAAATCCAAAGGTGAAGTCGTGGCTTTGCTTAAATCAAGGGATTTTATTGTCGGAAAATGGATGGCTTTGGGCAGGAGATACAGCGAGGAACGTTTGAAGAAGATTCTTCAGACCATTTATAACGGTGACAAGCTGATAAAAAGCGGTGATATGGACAGCAGAATGGTTTTGGAGCTGATTGTGGCAACTATTTAGCTTAACCGTCACCAATTTTTCACTTTGATTTATTGGACATATAGTGTATAATTGGTTGTAACGACACAAAAAGGAGAACAACATGAAAAAACTGCTTGCTCT
>CAVIBE010000022.1:0-3391 GCA_963640885.1 Oscillospiraceae bacterium
ATGAAAAAAATGTATAATGCAGATAAGAAAGGCAAGACCTCGAACGGTTATGCCATCGGTGTTATTTTTGCAATAACGCCCTCGTTTGGCAATTTAGGGCGTTATTTTTTGATGGTTACAACAATACAAAATAAGGTAATTAAATACATCATTATGTACGTATAATCCATAGCGACCACCTCCTTTCATAGGAGATGATGGCATAACCGCCCTACAAACACGGGTCGGAAAACCGAACCCTACGTTTTTGGTCTTACCTTTGACGTCAGATTTCTCTGACAGACCTTATTATACATAAAAAATTTTCGATGAAAACCCTTTTTACAAAAGTGGTCGATTTTCTTGCACAATTTGTTGAGAGACCGGTGGCGGAACGGCACACAGGCACGTTCCCTGCGGCAATATCAATATTTATCAGGATTCCAGAATGACGGCGTGAACAGTATGAGTATCGCAAAAATTTCAAGCTTGCCTACAATCATAAGAAACGATAAAACCAGCTTTGTCCACCCCTGGAAAAATCCGAAATTCGATACCGGACCTACCATTGAAAATCCCGGACCGAGGTTCGTTGCCGACGCAAAAGATGCCGAAAATGCAGTCATGAGATCCGTGCTTGCCGGGTCAAACGACACTATTATAGCCCCTACTAAAATCAGCATGAACAACAGAACAAGGTAGGTTGAAGCCGTTATAGAAGTGTCATGCGGCGTGATTTCGTTCTTAACCTTTATCGAATAAACAGCCTTCGGATGAAGCTTTTTCTGAAATTCCCGCGCAATCAGCTTCATAACGATGAGCATACGTATAACCTTTACACCGCCGGTTGTAGAGCCTGAGCAGCCCCCGATAAACGTCAGAAACATCAGAATAATCAGAACCGCAGACGGCCAAAGATTGTAATCGGCAGTAAAAAATCCTGTAGTAGTCATTATGGAGATGGTATGGAAAAAGCCTTCCCTAAACGAATGTCCCAGCGTGCTGCACGAACCGGACGCAAAAAGTATGAGACTTACTACAACGCACCCTGACAATATGAGAATAAGAAAAGTCTTGACCTCCTCGTTTTTGAAGAAAGCCTTACTCTTTTTCTTTGCAAAAGCGGCATAGATTACAGGAAAGCTGATCGAGCCTATTATCATAAACAGCGAGAGCACAGCCTCTACATAAGCGCTGTCGTAAAAACCCGTGCTGGCATTCTTTGGCGCGAACCCGCCCGTTGCAATCGCCGAAAACGAAAATTCGCAGGCATCCATAAACTTCAAACCGCCCAAAAGCAGCAATATCACACAAGCAACGGTGAGCACAAAATAGGTTTTATAGAGAATTTTGGCCATATCCGTCATTTTAGGCGCAGTTTTATCCAGCGTTGAATTTGAAGCCTCAGCCTTTGCCATCTGGAAGCCGCCGATTCCGAGAGTCGGCAGTATAGCTATCGCCATCGTCAAAATACCCAAACCGCCCATCCAGTGAGTGAAGCCTCGCCAAAACTGCATTGCGGAAGGAAGCCCCTCGATGTCAGTGAGTATGGACGAACCCGTTGTCGTTACGCCGGAAGTTGCCTCGAATATCGCATCGAAAAAATCCGGAATTGCACCGGAAATATAATAAGGCATAGCGCACGAGAAGCATATGATAAACCAGGTAAGGACAACAATCATATAGCCTTCTCTAAGCCTGATCTGTGCAGTCGGTTTTCTTATTGTTTTCAAAGCAATCCCCGCAACCGCCATAACAAATCCTACGAGAAGGAAGGCTGACAGAGAAATATCATCTTTGAAAAATAGTGAAACAATGGCAGAGGGAATCATACAACATGCGGTTATGATAAGCATGGTTCCCAAAGTTCTTGCAACAATTCTGTAATTCAAAAATTAACACCTCGATGTTGAAAAGTTTTGGTAAATACCGTATATTATATTCTGAAGAACTTCTTCTTTGTACTTTGCAGCAATCTCTCAAGTTCAGGCACATCCGACAGCATACTGAAAAATATCAGACGATCGTTTTCAAGTATTTCGGTATTGCCATCCGGAACTATAGAAACATTATCCCTGTATATCAAAGCTACGAGAACTCCCATTGGGAACGAGAGATCCCTCAGCTTTCGGTTCGTTATCAACATATCTTTTTGAGCAATAACCTCTAATATTTCAGCTTGTCCTTGCAAAAAGAAAGACGATGATACGAAATTTCCCTTCTGAACCAGTCTCAAAATAGAGCTCGTAGTGATCTCAAGCGTATTCAGCGTGGAATTTATGCCAAGTTTATCCGTCAGCATGGTATAATTGCCGCGGCTGATTTTCGCGATAACCTCTTTGACCCCATATTGCTGAGCCATAAGAGAAAGTATTATATTATCTTCGTCGTAGCCGGTTGCGGTAACAAACGCATCCATTCCGGAGATATTTTCTTCCTGAAGAAGCGACATATCAGTGGCATCGCCGTGAAGAACGAGCACATCGTCAAGCCGTTCAGCCAAATACTCACAGCGTTCCCTGTTCTTTTCAATTATTTTAACGGCAATACCTGCATCCGAAAGCAGCTGACTCAGATAGTAACCGGTTTTCCCGCCGCCCATTATCATGACTTTTCTGATCTGAGACCCCTGATCCCATTTGTGTACTTTTGCCGCAAGCTTAGGTATGTCCTTTCTTTTTCCGAGGAGATAAAGCATATCTTCGGACTGAATCTCAATATGGCTTTTAGGGATTATGATTTTTCCCTTCCTCGATATGGACACTATCAGCATATTGCCTAGATATTTTGAGGCATTAAGCACCTTATCCCCGACAAGCCCGTCGATCGAATCGGCAGGTATTTCGAGCATCCCTATGCTGGTTCCGGTGAAAAACTGGTTGAGATTCTTACCTTTGTTCACAAGGTAATCATATATTTCATATGAAATAAGCCTGTCCGGATTTATTAAATAATTCAGGTTAAAGGTTTGCTTGAGAAGCTCTGATTGGTTCAAAAATTCAGGATCTCGCACTCTGGCAAGTGTCTGTTTGCAGCCCAGCTGTTTAGCTAAAGCGCAGATAACCAGATTTTTCTCGTCACTGTTTGTGAGCGCAAGAAGAAAATCACTTTCAGCAATCTTGACTTCGTCAAAAGCGTCCGTCTGAAGGCCGTTTCCCACTATCGCCATAACATCCATCTCGTTATTGGCTTTTTGTATAACAACCGGATTGCTGTCTATGATTGTTATATAGTTAGCCGGAGAAATCAGGGCTGCTGCAACTTTAAGACCCAGCTTGCCTGCTCCGACGATTATGATATTCATATACTGTCTCCTTACAAAAACATATAGAAATATTTGATTAAGAGTCAACAACTATTTTAACAGTTTCTTTACATTTATCAATAGATTATTGAAAATATTGTTATTTAA
>CAVIBE010000022.1:3441-6607 GCA_963640885.1 Oscillospiraceae bacterium
TGTGATATGTCTAAGGGAATGCCGGCAATTACCGTTGTAGGTCTGCCAGACACGGCCGTAAGAGAATCCAAAGAAAGACTAAGGTCTGCAATAATCAACTCCGGGCTGCAATTTCCGTGGAATCGCCGTATAACTATAAATCTGTCGCCGGCAGGAACTAAAAAAGAAGGAACTCATTTTGATCTGCCTATAGCGCTGGGCCTTATGATATGCGAAGAGGAGATTGATTCCAGAATGTTTGAAAAACTGGCTGTAGTCGGAGAGCTTTCGCTTGATGGCAAAATAAATCCAATCATATCGGCGCTTCCATTATGTATTGGAATGAAAGAACAGGGAATTAACGATGTTGTGATTCCGGCAGGAAATCTTGATGAAGTATCCATAATAGAAGGAATGCGATTTTATCCGGTCGAAAACCTCCAGCAGGCATACGATTTTTTGACAGGGAAAGAAGAAATCCGAGAAGTGAGAGGAAAGCGTCCTGAAAATATCATTTCCGAAGAATCACAAAAATATGCTGAGGATTTTTGTGATGTTCAAGGTCAGGAGAGCGCAAAACGAGCGATTGAAATAAGCGTCAGCGGCTTTCATCATCTTCTTTTTTCAGGACCTCCGGGCTGTGGAAAAAGCATGATGGCAAAACGAATACCGACAGTCATGCCGGATATGAGCTATGAAGAAATGCTTGAAGTAACAAAGCTTTACAGCTTGTACGGACAGGAAATCAGAACGGGAACGCTGATTTACAAAAGACCTTTCAGAGCGCCCGGAGGAAACGTGACGGTTTCGGCGCTGCTCGGAGGCGGAAGCGGGACGCCACGACCCGGAGAAATAACTTTAGCTCATTACGGCGTCTTATTTCTTGACGAGATGCCGGAATATAGGCGCGATGTTTTAGAAGCTCTCAGGCAGCCTTTGGAAGACGAGAGAGTGACGATATCAAGAGCTTCAAGCAAAATCACTTTTCCTTGCAAATTTATGCTTATAGGCGCAAAAAATCCCTGCCCCTGCGGATATTACGGAACGGGAACACAGCGCTGCAGCTGCACATCACTTCAGATAAAAAGATACAGAGAGCGAATATCAGGCCCTATAATGGACAGGTTTGATATGTTTATAGACCTAAGCCCTGCTTCTGAAAATTCAGACCAAAAGACGCCTTTAAAATATAAAAGTTCAAAAGAAATGAAGGCTCAGATAGAAATTGCAAGAGAGATTCAAAAGGAAAGGTATAAAAATATTGGTATAGAGTATAATTCCCAGTTGACAGGAGGCTTATTGAAAAAATACTGCGCTCTCGGCAGGGAGGAGAGGAGATTATACGAGCTGGGATGTGAGAGTCTGGAAATCAGCAGGAGAGCGGCGGACAAAATATTGAGAGTAGCAAGGACTATTGCGGATATGGACAATAGCGATGATATAAAAACAGAACACATAGCGGAAGCAATCAGATTTAGGAGCAGAGATGATGAGTGAAATGAAATATAACGAGTATGATATGTGGCTTTCGGACAAAGCCGGAAGCAAAATCAGGGAAGCCCTGGAGCTGTGCGATGAGGCAGGAGGCGCGGAAGCAATCTACAACAGCGATCTTTTCCCGAAGTGGCACAGAGATATTTCTGCCTTTAGGAAAAGTCTTGATATTATGGATAAGTATGACATAAAAATATGCGGAATATATGACGATGAGTATCCGGACTTACTTAAAAACATATACGATCCGCCCTATCTTTTGTATTACAGAGGAAGATTTGAGGTAAATAATAAGCATGTATGCGCGATTGTCGGAGCAAGAAAAGCCACCTCTTATGGACGGATTATGTCTTATGACATAGGAAAAATCCTGGGAGAAAACGAGGTGACGGTTGTCAGCGGAATGGCTTTAGGTGCGGATGCCTGCGCTCACAGAGGCTGTCTTGACGCAAACGGAAATACGGTAGCCGTCCTCGGAAGCGGGGTGGATATATGCACGCCTTCGTCTAATCTCGGGTTGAGAGACAGAATCCTTGGCAACGGCGGATGCGTGATTTCAGAGTGCTTGCCGGGGACACCGGGTTATGCTGCAAATTATCCCAGAAGAAATCGCATAATAAGCGGAATGTCAGAGAGTATAATTGTAATCGAAGCTGACGAGAGGAGCGGAACCTCGATAACTGCCAACATGGCTTTGGAGCAGGGACGGGATGTGTTCGCGCTGCCCGGAAACATAAACAGCCTCATGAGTAGGGGAACCAACCGACTTATAAAGGAAGGAGCAATACCTCTTATCTCAAAAGAAAATATTCTCGAAGAAATGGGATTTGCTAAATTAAAAACAAATCGGAGCGTATGTGCGCTTGGAGCGGACGAGCTTGAGTTATACGAAACTGTTGAAAAATCAGGCAGTATAGACTTTGACGAGCTGTGTAAAGAGACAGGCAAAAATCCTTCTCAGGTGGCGGCGCTGGTGAGCCTCTTAGAGATAAAAGGCTACTTTTTAACCATGAACGGCAAAATAGTTATTGCAAAGTAATAGTCTAAAACATATAATAGTCAAACAGAAGGAGAAATCACATATTATAATGAAAGAAAAATATGGAGTTATGATATAATGGCAAAAAGCAAAACGTCTGATAAGACATTAGTGATAGTGGAGTCTCCCGCAAAAGCGAAATCCATAGGAAAGTTTTTGGGGAGCAAATATAAGGTTGTAGCGTCTGTAGGGCATATAAGAGATTTGCCTAAAAGCACGCTGGGAATAGATATAGAAAATAATTTTGAGCCTAAGTATATAACGATTAAAGGTAAAGGCAGCATAGTAAAGGAATTAAAAAAAGAGGCAAAAAATGCTAAAGATGTTATGCTCGCAACTGACCCTGACCGTGAAGGAGAGGCAATTTCGTGGCATTTGGCGCATATACTTGGAATTGACGAATCAGAGCCTTGTCGTATAGAATTTAACGAGATAACTAAAAATGCCATAAAAAATGCGGCAAAAAATCCGAGAACCATAAATAAAAATCTGGTAGACGCTCAGCAGGCACGAAGAGTTTTGGATAGACTGGTAGGATATCAGATAAGCCCGCTGTTGTGGAGAAAAATAAAGTGGGGACTTTCAGCCGGACGAGTGCAATCGGCGGCTTTAAAGCTCATTTGTGACCGCGAAAAGCTTATAAACGCGTTTGTT
>CAVIBE010000022.1:6617-10011 GCA_963640885.1 Oscillospiraceae bacterium
AAAAAAGATAACTATAAATAATAAAGAACAGGCTGACAGCATACTTGCAGAGCTGAAAAACGGCGGATATACAGTAACAAATATAGAAGATAAGAAAAAGACAAGAAAGCCGCTGCCGCCTTTTACGACGAGCAGTTTGCAGCAGGATGCTTCCGTGAAGCTGGGATTCTTGACAAAAAGAACCATGTTTACGGCACAGCAGCTCTATGAAGGAATTGATATAAAAGGCGAGGGAACTGTGGGTCTTGTTTCGTATATCAGAACGGATTCTGTGAGAATTTCGGAAGAAGCAAGGACTATGGCTAAGGAATATATTACCGAAGCTTTCGGCAAAGAATATCATGCAGATAATTTTTACAGCAACAAAAAGAAGGATGTGCAGGACGCGCACGAAGCGATAAGACCGACATTGATAGCAAGAACTCCGGAGAGCATAAAGGATTCTCTGTCAAAAGATCAGTACAACCTCTACAGATTGATATGGTGCAGATTTGTTGCGTCTCAAATGTCAGCGGCTCAATATGATGTTCAGAATATAAAAATAATGAACGGACGATATACTTTTAAAGCTGTTGGAACAAGGATGAAATTCGACGGTTTTATGAGAGTTTATGACATAAAGGATGATGGAGAAGTCAAGCTGCCGGAATTGCAGAAAGGACAGATTTTAGAGGAAAAAGAAGTCAAAGCGGATCAGCATTTTACGCAGCCGCCTGCAAGATATACAGAAGCGTCTCTCATAAAGTATCTTGAGGAAAACGACATTGGCCGTCCGAGCACTTACGCGCCTATAGTATCGACTTTGTCAGACAGAAAATACGTAAGACGTGAAAAAAAGGTGCTTATCCCTACAGATTTGGGTTTTCTTGTTACAGATCTCATGGAAAAATATTTTCACAATATAGTTGATGCGGGATTTACGGCTCAGATGGAGGACAAACTGGATTCTGTCGAGACTGATGGCAATGACTGGAAAGAAATTATCAGAGAGTTTTATGAGCCTTTCAGCAAAGAGCTTGAGATAGCAGACCAAAGCATCGAAAAAGTGAAAATTGAAGATGAGCTGACTGATGAAAAATGTGAACTTTGCGGCAAGCCTATGGCGATTAAACATGGACGTTTCGGAGAATTTCTTGCATGCAGCGGATATCCTGAATGCAAGAACACGAAGCCGATTATAAATAAAATAGATGTTAAATGCCCTAAATGCGGGGGCGATATTATTGTGAGAAAAAGCCGAAGGGGCAGAGTATTTTACGGATGCAGCAATTATCCGAACTGTGATTTTGTTTCCTGGAACAGACCTATAGAAAGAAGATGCCCGGAGTGCGGTTCGATAATGGTTGAAAAAAATCTTAAAACTGTGAAATATGCGTGCTCCAATGCGCAATGTGGATATAAAGAAAAAGAGTAGGAGGGATTTAATATGGAATTCAGAGGAACGACCATTTGTGCTGTCAGACGCAGCGGTGAAGACGTATGTATCGGCGGTGACGGTCAGATTACATTTGGCGAACATACTATAATGAAAAACGGTACTAAAAAAGTACGAAAAATATACGCAGGGCAGGTCTTAACCGGCTTTGCAGGCTCTGTTGCGGATGCGATTACTCTTATTGAAAAATTTGAAAAAAAGCTGGATGAGCATGGCGGCAATCTGAAAAGAGCGGCTGTAGCTTTGGCTCAGATCTGGAGAAGCGACAATGCGATGAGAAAGCTGGAAGCGCTGCTTTTGGTAGCGGATAAGGACGAAATCCTGCTCGTTTCAGGAAACGGAGAGGTTATAGAGCCTGACGGAGATTTTATAGCAATCGGCTCAGGCGGAAATTATGCGTATGCGGCTGCCAAAGCGCTTGTGGAAAATACGGATTTGGGAGCAGAGGAAATTGTAAAAAAATCACTTGAAATTGCAGCGTCTATTTGTGTTTATACAAATGACCATATTTCGATTGAAAAATTATAGATGCGGCAATCGCTAAAATAGAGACAGGGAGGTAAATTTATGAATCAGATGACTCCAAGAGAAATAGTCAGAGAACTTGATAAATATATAATCGGTCAGGAAAAGGCGAAAAAATCAGTAGCAATAGCTTTGAGAAACCGTTACAGAAGAAGTCTTTTGCCTGAAGAAATAAGGGAAGAAATTACGCCGAAAAACATTCTCATGATGGGACCTACCGGCGTAGGTAAAACTGAAATTGCGAGAAGACTGGCGAAACTGGTAGACGCACCTTTCGTAAAAGTCGAGGCGACCAAATTTACTGAAGTGGGATATGTCGGAAGAGACGTGGATTCCATGATAAGGGATTTGGCTGAAGCTTCCGTAAGAATAACAAAAAACAAGATGCTTCAGGAAAAATATTCGATTGCTGAAGTGCTCGCTGAGGAAAAGATTCTCGATGCGATAATACCGCCTAAGAAAAAGCCGTCGAGCGGCGCAACTTTAAAAAACCCGTTTGACTTTTTTGGCGCTATGCAGCAGAACCAGCAGAACCAGGCGTCGCGCGAGGATGAGAATAAAGAGGGAAACGGCGATTCCGAGCTTGCAAGAGAACAGGTAAGACAGCAGCTTCATGACGGTCTGCTTGAGGACCAGCTTATTGAAATTGAGGTCAACGACAACTCTTCCAATATGAACATGTTGGATTTGGGCAGCGGCATGGATATGAGCATTTCGCTCGGGAGCATTTTCGGCGATGCAATTCCGCAAAAAAAGAAGAAAAAGAAGGTTTACGTAAAAGAAGCGAGGAAGATACTCAAAGAGCAGGAAGCTCAGAATCTTATAGACATGGATCAGGTAACTTCTGAAGCGATGGAAAATGCGGAGCAAAACGGCATCGTATTCATTGACGAAATAGACAAAATCGCATCTTCAAGCGGATTGAGAAGCGGCGCTGACGTTTCAAGAGAAGGCGTTCAGAGGGATATATTGCCTATCGTTGAGGGAAGTGTTGTAAATACGAAATACGGACCGCTCAAAACAGACCATATTCTGTTTATCGGCGCGGGCGCTTTTCATGTGGCAAAACCTACAGACCTCATACCTGAGCTTCAGGGAAGATTCCCGATAAGGGTAGAGCTCGAAAACCTCACAAAGGAAGTGTTCATACAGATTCTGACACAGACAGAAAATGCGCTTATAAAGCAGCACAAGCTTTTGCTTGAAACTGAAGGAATCAATGTGAATTTTACTGACGAAGCTGTTGAGGAAATCGCTGAGAGTGCATTTCTTATGAACGAGCAGAGTGAGAATATAGGCGCGAGACGTCTGCATACGGTAATGGAAAACCTTCTTGAAGAATTGTCTTTCAATATTTCTGATATGGATGAAAAAGAGCTTACCATTGATGCGGATTATGTTAAGGAAAGATTGAAAGATTATAGCAAAATTAAC